>MZGQ01000091.1 GCA_002085115.1 Desulfococcus sp. 4484_241 | reverse complement strand
GTCGAGCTGCGGCTTCCCCCACTGATAAGTCACAAAGAGACGGCGCCCTCCCGGCAGTCGCGTCAGAAAAACCCTTCTGCCCCCATTTATTGAGCTGTTACAGGAGGGCATTAAAATGCTCAATCAAGGAAAATAATGGAAAAAATGGGATTTTTTAGGAGTTCTCATTATTTTGTGATTTTTCTTGCATAACGAAAAAAGGTGTGTTATGGAGGCCTCATAAATCGGGGAGGATAAAGGGCTCTCCGGAACCCGGAGACCATTCAATTCCCGTATTTGGTGGGCAAGGCCGCTCGATTGGAGGCAATCTCGGATTTTCAGCCATATGACGCCTGATCGCTCACCAAAGTTAAATGGTGTTTGCAAACACCTTGCCGCACAAAGACTGGGAAAACGCGGGCTTAAACAAGGCGGCCTTTTTTAGAAGGCCGGTGATTGAAAAAATGGAATACGAACCGCAAAAATGTTTTGACAAGCGGAATTTTTTTTTGTAAAAGGCCTTGTTCCTTAAAATAACGAGTGTGTTTCGAGCAAACCAAAAGCAATGAAAGGATGTATCTGAAATGCTGAACATTAACGGCACCCTCATCCTCCAAATCGCTAACTTCCTCGTTCTCCTGTTAATCCTTAATTTGATTCTCTTCAAGCCCATCCGAAGGATCCTCTCTCAGCGCGAGGAAGAGTTTCAGTCCCGCCGCAAGGTCATCGACGACTATCAGAGTCGCGCCCAACAAATCCAAAAGGATATAGAAGAAGGCAAGGTCCTCGCCAGGAAAGAGGGCTATACAGCCAAAGAGATGTTGAAGAATCAGGCCCTGGAAGAGGAGAAAGGCATATTGCAGGAGGCCGGCTCTGCGGTAGAGCAGAAATTGACCGCTGCCAAGAAGGATATTGAGGCAAAGACGGCCGCTGCAAGGGAGGTGCTTGAAGGCCAAATAGCCAGTTTTTCTAAGGAATTGGCTCAGAAAGTATTGGGAAGGAGCATCCAGTGATGGGGATTGACGCGAGAAGAGCAAGGTCGTCCTTGATTGTCGCCTGCACCGTAATCGTGTCTCTGGCCCTTTGCGGCCTGGCCTTCGCCAGCGGTGGCGAGGGCGGCGGACACAGTGGGGGCGATGTTACCAACCTGCTGTATCGAATCCTGAACTTTGTCCTCATGGTAATCATCCTCGTAGTGGTGATCCGGAGGACAACGATCAAGGATTTTTTTTCGAACCGGCAGGAAGAGATTCGTCAAAAGCTGGCAAGCTTAAAAGGGGATAAAGAGGCGGCCGAGGCTCGATGCAGTGAACTTGAAAAGCAGTTGAAGGAGTTTGAGCTTCAGAAAAAGGAAATTATTGAACAGTTCAGGGCCGACGGGGCGGCGGAAAAGGAAAAGATCATCAAAGAGGCCAGAGAGCGAGCTGCACAGATCCTGGCCCAGGCCAGCCTGACGGTCGAGCGTGAGATTCAGTCCGCTAGAGACAGGCTGTTGAAAGAGATGGTCGAGGCGGCTGCGGCAAAGGCCCAGGCTCTTGTGGCACAACAGATAAAGGATAGCGACCAGGATCATCTGGTCGGCGAATTCATTGAAAGGGTGGAGAGGCTACATTGATCGGCTCAAGGATTTCCAAAAGGTACGCTAAGGCTCTGCTCAGCTTGGGGCAGGAGGATGGCAAGTACATGGAGTACGGGAAGGACCTTAATGAATTCAGCCAATTTTGCGCAGCAAATTCAGAATTCATGAAGGTTGTTGCCAACCAGATCTTTTCTGTGGAGGAGCGGAAGGCGGTCCTTGATGCCATCCTGACCAAAAGCCCCTTTGCAGATCTGGTTCAAAATTTTTTGAGGCTCCTTTTAGACAAAAACCGGATAGGGGGCATTCATGAAATTACGGATTATTATTCCAAACTTACGGATGAAATCTCAAATGTCACCCGGGCAGACATTGTTACAGCTCGGCCTCTTAAGAAAGAGGCGCGCAAACGTCTTGCAGCGGCTCTTGAAGGACTGACTGCTAAACAGGTCAAAATTGAAGTCAAGGAAGACCCGTCTCTGATCGGGGGGCTTGTCGTCAGAATCGGGGATTTGGTATTGGATGGCAGTGTAAAGGCCCAATTGGAAGGACTCAAAGAATCATTAAAAAGGGGTGAATACAACTAATGGAGATCAGAGCAGAAGAAATAAGTCAGGTAATCCGTGACCAGATTAAAGACTACGAAAAAAAGGTCGAGGTGAGTGAGACCGGTACCGTTCTGTCCGTGGGGGACGGTATTGCTCGTGTCTATGGGATCGAAAAGGCCATGGCCATGGAAATGGTTGAATTTCCGGGCGGGATCTTTGGTCTCTGTTTGAATCTGGAAGAGGATAACGTAGGTGTTGCCATTATGGGGGACGACTCCATGATCAAGGAGGGCGATACGGTCAAAAGGACCGGCCGGATTGCCCAGATCCCCGTTGGCGAAGCCGTTCTCGGCAGGGTTATTGATGCCGTGGGACAGCCCCTTGATGGAAAGGGTCCCATTGATGCGACAGAGTTCCGGCGTATTGAGATGGTGGCCCCCGGGGTCATTGCACGTCAGCCGGTGAAGGAGCCCATGTATACCGGGATAAAGGCCATCGATGCCATGACGCCTGTGGGTCGAGGGCAGCGGGAATTGATTATCGGCGACCGGCAGATTGGAAAGACGGCTATATGCGTGGATGCCATTATCAATCAAAAAGATACGGATATCTACTGCATTTATGTGGCCACAGGGCAGAAGAAATCAACGGTTGCCCAGGTCGTGGATATCCTGGAGAGACATGGGGCAATGGAATATACGACGGTTGTGGCAGCCTGCGCCAGTGACCCTGCTACTCAGCAGTTTATTTCCCCTTACGCCGGATGCGCCATAGGCGAATACTATCGGGACCAGGGGAAACATGCTTTGATCATCTATGACGATCTGTCCAAACAGGCGGCTGCATACAGGCAAGTTTCGCTCCTGCTCCGACGTCCACCCGGACGTGAGGCATATCCCGGCGATATTTTTTACAATCACTCCCGCCTGCTGGAAAGGGCCGCCAAGTTGAACGAGGAACTTGGGGGCGGCTCGTTGACAGCTCTCCCCATTATTGAAACCCAGGCCGGTGACGTTTCGGCTTACATTCCCACCAATGTTATTTCCATTACGGATGGTCAGGTGTATTTGGAGCCGAACCTGTTTTTCTCCGGGGTCCGTCCGGCTATCAACGTGGGGCTTTCTGTGTCCCGTGTGGGGGGCGCGGCCCAGACCAAGGCCATGAAAAAGGTGGCTGGAACCCTAAAACTGGATATGGCTCAGTTTCGGGAACTTGAGGCATTTGCCCAGTTTGGGAGCGATCTGGACAAGGCAACTCTTAGACAGCTCAACAAAGGACGACGGCTGGTTGAAGTGCTGAAACAACCCCAGTATCAGCCCATGCCGGCGGAAAAAGAGGTGGCAATCCTTTTTGCCGGGGCCAATGGATACTTGGATAAATGGCCGGAGTCTTCCATATCCGATTACGAAAAACAGATGCTGGAATTCATGGACAGCAAGCATCCAGAACTCCTGAAGGATATAAAGGAAACAGGTGATATCTCCGAAGAAACAGATGCGAAATTAAGAAAAGCGCTTGACGAATTTGCAGACATGTTTCAGCCTGCTGGTTAACCATGAACCGGGGCTGGCCTATGGAGGGCCCGGCTGGGTGCGAGGCTGTGAATCTATAGTCCAGGTTTACGAGGGCGTTCAAAACCATCAAAAAGAGAGAAAGGCTACATGGCAACCTTAAGGGATATTCTGAGGAAGATAGGCGCTGTCAAAAAAACGCGGCAGATTACCAGGGCCATGAATATGGTGGCGGCGGCCAAACTCCGCGGGGCTCAGACAAGGATGGAGGGTTTTGAGCCCTATGCAAGAAAGTTTTCCGAAGTGTTGGGCAATCTGGCCTCGCGGATTGAGCCGGATGTGCATCCCCTGCTTGTGAAACAAGATTCCGTGGCGCGTGTTGAGTTGCTGCATTTTACCGGTGATAGGGGCTTGTGCGGCAGCTTCAACATGAACCTCATCACCAGGGGGGAAAAATGGGCAAAAGAGCAGGAGGCGAATGGCATTTCGGTCAGCTTAACTACAGTAGGCAAGAAGGGAATGGATTACTTCCGTAAGCGGAATTATAATTTGACAGAAAGCCATGTCAATCTGTACGGAAATGTGGACATATCGTTCATCAATCAAATGACAAACAGTTTTATAGGCCGCTATTTGTCGGGAGAGGTGGGCGAAGTGTATATGATGTACAGTCATTTTGTCAGCATGGCCAAGCAGGAACCGACACTGGTCAAGCTGATCCCGGTCGAACCTCCAAAGGCGGAGCCAAGCGAGGAGGAATCGGGCGGCGGCGCTGAGTATCTGTGCGAACCGGATCCCGAGGGGCTTTTGATTGAACTCCTGCCGAAGCATATCAGTGTTCAGATTTACAACGCCTTCCTGCAGAATGAAACATGCGAGCACGCCGCCAGAATGGCCGCTATGGACAACGCATCGAAGAACTGCAATGATCTGGTAGACAGTCTCACCTTGGTATACAACAAAGCGCGACAGGCGGCCATTACCGCTGAGCTGATGGACATCGTGGGCGGTGCCGAGGCCTTGAAAGGATAATGGTTTTCAATACATAAGGAGGTCTTAATTTAACCATGAATGACGGCAAACTAATACAAGTCATAGGTCCGGTTGTTGATGTGGAGTTTCCAGATGGGGAGCTCCCGAATATCCTCACAGCACTCCACATTACGAATCCCGCCATTGACGATACAGAGGACAACCTCGTTGTGGAAGTGGCTCAGCATTTGGGCGACAACGTGGTGCGCTGCATTGCCATGGACATTACCGACGGTCTGGTTAGAGGGATGAAGGTCAAGAACACCGGGAAACCAATTCAGATGCCGGTTGGGGAGCCCGGATTAGGTCGTGTCCTCAATGTGGTGGGAAAACCTGTTGACGGGTTGGGCCCGGTCAATGCAACGGAATTTTATCCGATCCACCGGCATGCCCCGACCTTCGATGAGCAGGACACAACAGTTAATGTCCTTGAGACGGGCGTCAAGGTTATTGATCTCCTGGTTCCGTTTCCACGGGGCGGCAAGATGGGGATGTTTGGCGGGGCTGGTGTAGGAAAAACCGTGGTTATGATGGAGATGATCCATAATATCGCGATGCAGCACGGCGGTATCAGTGTATTTGCCGGCGTGGGAGAGAGGACCAGGGAAGGTAACGACCTGTACCTTGAGATGAAGGAATCAGGAGTACTTCCAAAGGCGGCCCTGATTTATGGACAGATGACAGAGCCGCCAGGCGCACGCGCCAGGGTGGCCCTTTCGGCCCTTACTGCGGCTGAATATTACCGGGATGAAAAAGGCCAGGACGTGCTCCTTTTTATCGATAACATTTTCCGTTTCACCCAGGCCGGATCAGAGGTGTCGGCCCTTCTTGGGCGTATTCCCTCTGCGGTGGGATATCAGCCTACTCTGGGCACCGACCTGGGGGAACTCCAGGAACGGATTACTTCCACGACCAAGGGATCCATTACATCGGTTCAATGCGTGTATGTGCCGGCGGATGACCTGACAGACCCGGCCCCGGCCACCACCTTTGCGCATTTGGACGGGACTGTGGTATTGTCCAGACCATTGACTGAATTGGGGATCTATCCGGCTGTTGATCCTCTGGATTCCACCTCCCGTATTTTGGATCCCAACTATTTGGGCGAGGAGCACTATCAGACGTCCAGGGAGGTCCAGCAAATCCTGCAGAAATACAAGGACCTTCAGGACATCATTGCGATCCTGGGGATGGATGAGCTTTCTGATGAAGATAAGCTCGTCGTTGCGCGTGCGAGAAGGATCCAGCGATTCCTGTCGCAGCCCTTTCATGTGGCCGAGACCTTTACCGGGAGGCCAGGAGCGTATGTGCCGGTGGCCGAGACAGTGCGGGGTTTTAAAGAAATTATTGAAGGGAAGCACGATGACCTTCCGGAAGCTGCGTTCTATATGGTTGGGACAATAGAACAGGCACAGGAAAAGGCCGAGCAGATCGCTTCAGGCAAGTAGAGGAACTATCCGATGGGAAAATTACATCTGGAGGTTGTGACCCCGGAGAAGGTGATGGTAAGCCAGGATGTTGACATCGTGGTGGCGCCGGGATCCTTAGGGGAATTCGGGATACTTGAAGGACACGTGCCATTTCTTTCGGGTATTGTAGCGGGCGAATTGAGATACACATCAGACAGTCAGACGGAGCGGCTTGTTGTTACTACGGGGTTTGCGGAGGTCTCTGAAAACCGTGTGTCTGTTTTGGTAGATGCTGCTGAGCGGGCGGCCGAAATTGACGTGGAACGTGCAAGGAGGGCCCTTGAGAGGGCTAAGGAAAGGCTGGCCAGGCAGAGGGAGGTCGGGGATGTGGATTTCTTGAGGGCTGAGGCGGCCCTGAAAAGGGCGATTGTCCGAATCCGTGTTGCAGAAAAGAAAACATAATCTAAAAGCCGGGTAACTGATTTAAAAATAAAGGCAAGCGCCGTGGCGCTTGCCTTTATTTTTATTGACCTTTTTTGAATTCAAAGATAGGATGGTCCAAAAAGGGCACTCAGCCGTGGCGGGATCTTTTTCTGGATGACGGCTGAAGGAGACGCATGGCAGGAGGGTTTGTG
>MZGQ01000127.1 GCA_002085115.1 Desulfococcus sp. 4484_241 | reverse complement strand
CAGCGTATTTCACCGTGGTAGCTCCGGCAGATGGTACGTGGTGAATGGTTATAAAAAAAGCGTGCTAAGGCGTCTCAATTAGAGAATTATATTGACAATTTGCTACAAGTGTAATAGTTTTTTTAAATCAAACAATTACTTGCCCGCAGCGGCGCTATGTCTACTTCTGATGATTGTCGCATTTGTTGTGGCACAGGAATTGCTGAACGTGTAGGAAGCCGCCGGGAGTGGGTCTTCATGTGCTTGAAATAACAGGTTGGACAAATCTGGTTTTTTACAGGTTCATCACAATTGAAAGGAGGAGGAAAGCTATGGACTTAAGAGCAAGGCTTGGGAATGGAATGCGAATTGCCAGAAACAACAGAGGTTTCACCCTGATCGAGATGGCGATCGTCCTGATCATCATCGGCATCATCCTCGGTGCAGTGGTGAAAGGCAAAGACCTGATTAGGAGTGGGGAACAGAAGAAGGTATTGATGAACCCTCGGACTATACCGCTAACGTCATCAACAAGCTCAAAGAAACCGGTCTTACACCACCGACTACAAACACAGGTGATGCCTGCAAGTACAGATATTCGGACAGCCAAGGAGGGTCTCATGACGTCCAGGTGAACTTCGCCCAAACAACCGATAAGGCCAACGTCTTAGTCATCAAAACTATCCCGGCTGAACTTAGCATAGCAATAGACAGAATCGTAGACGGGAAAGCAGATGGGACAGATGGTGATTTTCTGACGGCGGCGGGTGCGTCCAGCCCTTATACACCTGGTGGTTCCGACTGGGGGACTGACCCAACTAACGACGACACAAAAGCTCTCTGGAAAATGGAGTTTTAGTAGCTCCCGGTGGGCGGTGCCTACAAAGCTGTACGCTCGGGACTGCCCACCGACTCACGCGGTTTTTTGGAGCGCAATGCCTCGCAGGGTGGGTTGACGTTTCCGGCTCGTAGAGCCCGGATCCTACGCCTCGGAAAGAGCGAGACCCAACAACGCATGGATTGACAAGCGAAAAGCCTTGTAGGTTGGGTTGAGGAACGAAACCCAACAACACGAGGATTGACAAGCCAAAAGACCCGTAAGATGAGTACCGTCCGCCGACTAATGATGAGTGCCTTTTGGTGGGCAATACCCCAGCTGCAAGCTAAACGGGCACGGAAAGCGGAAACGCCGAAACAACCAGCCGACATTTAAGGTCAAGCGCGCCGTATTTCTGTCCTGACCAATTAACAGCAAAAAGAGAAACTTAATGCCAATACTAGCTTACCAACTAAGTAAATAAAGAAAATATGGCACTATAAAGATCAAGGTCATAAAAACAAAGAAATCGTCGAGTTAATTGAAGATGAGGCAGAGCCCTACGTTGAATCATGAAAACAATTAGTACGTTGCGTTGCAATGGGACTGACGATGCTGGAGATTGAGGTCGGGAATCCGGCAAACGTAGACGTGACAGAGAAGGTAACTTTTCTGATAGATTCCGGGGCCGTTTACTCAGTCGTTCCCACTCCCATTCTAAAAAAACTGGGAATTAAGCCTCTAACAGAACAGGAGTTTCAATTAGCTGATGGCACTAAGGTTGTCCGCAAAAAGGGGATTGCTCTTTTTCGGTATGGCGAAAGGGTAGGCGGGGCTGATGTTATTTTTGGCCAAGAGGGTGACCACAAACTTTTGGGCGCATTAACCTTAGAGGCTCTCGGCCTTGTGTTAGATCCGCTGAAGCGCGAACTCAGGCCATTGCCGATGGTCCTGGCTGCTCTGACATGAAAAAATATCTTATTTCAGGACTGCTGATAATCCTTTTTATCGTTTCAGCCTATTTTTTTCTGAACACATACCACAGGTATGTCCTGAATCAGGAAAGATTAAGGGTAGCTAACAGGGAGGCACGGCTGGTTAAGCAGTATCAGCAGGAGATGAAGCGCAAGGAACGTATCCTGGCCCAGGTAAATACCTTTGTTGCCCGTGCAAAAGCTTCTGGCATCGAAAAAAACAAATGGGCTTACTATAACGTGAACATCCAGGAAACAGTTTCATTTCCGGAAATTAGCGGGATACTGACCCAGACCGTTAACACCTCGTCCTATTATTTCAAACCCGTCGCATTTTATGCCAAGAGGGCTCCCCAACCCCAAACCGCCGGGCCCGCGAAGAAGCCGTCCTTAACCTCTGCAGCCTCTCCGGAGACGAAAAAGGAAGATATCCTTTTAACCCTGAGGGGGGCGTTTGTGGTGAGGCAGTAGACAGTAAGCAGTAGGGAGTAAGGAGTAAGCAGTAGGCAGCGGTAGGGGCAGGCCCCCGTGCCTGCCCAGGGATAGCCGTGAACCGATATGTTTAGACGTTCAAAACAAATAGTCATTGAACTTGACGGAAGAACCTACTCCTTTTCAGATAACAAACTTGAAGAGGTTTCCGATTTCAAGGACGTCAAGGGAAATAAGTGGCTTATCTCTGACATGCAGCAAGCCATATCCAGGACTATGACCGTTGAGGCCCCCGGCAAATATGCGGACGTCATGGTGCGAAAAAAGTTGCAGGAGGCCGGTGAATTCGACGAACCTGTTGCCGTTGTGACTCACTGGAAGAAAAAGAAGGGTAAAGATACGACAGATATTTTTTTTACCGCCCTTCCCACCCGCCTTTATTTCCGCTACCTGGATGAAATAAAAGAAGACGAAGATGTTGTCCTGCTCTTCCCCATTTTTTCCGTGCTTTTCGGTCTTCTCAAGCACATGCGGACAAAAACTCCGGTAACTATTGTATTCCAGCATAACCGTTTTGCGGATTTGATCATTGGAACAGCAAAAAGAATCTTCTACGCTTCGCGCTGTGTTGCATTCGATACCAGCGAAGAGCAAATTGCCCGGCTCTGGGATATGGTTAGAACAGATATAACAAACATTGAAGCAGAAAACCGGATTAAGGTGGACAGTGTTTTTCTGCTTACCTGGATAGACAGCGCGCAGGTGCCTGTTTGGCCGGAGGATGCGGGAAGTGAATTCTATTGCATGGAAGAAGAAAGCATATCGTTTAATGGTGAAAGTCATGATGTTTCGTTTTTAAATGCCGTGCGAATGCTTTCCGGCATCAGGGCAATCTCCCCACGGCCGCAGGATACTTCTGGTTCGATGGCAGGGCCAATCTGCTTGAAACACAGATTAAGGCGGTAAACGCTGAGATTGCAAGGGTGCAAAAAGAGGCCCCTTTGCGGGAGGTGCCGTATAAAGAAACCTTAGCCTTTGCTAAAGAGCTTGCCTGTTATCGGGCGGCTCCATCTTACGAGAAAGTAGTGAATGACATATCGGAAAACCTTCAGGAGGGCATGCTTGTCGATGTTCTGAAGGTAGATTATGCAAAAGATTCGGTCAATATCGAGATCTTCGGAAATGTGAAAGCCTCCTTTGAGGTGGCTTACAGGGGATACCAAAAGTTTGAGAATGGACTCAGACGAAGAGGCTACAATGTGGTCAAAAGCCAGTTTGATACGAAAATACAGCAGTCAGAATTTCTCATCAAATTGAGGAAAAAGATTCTGTAACTACCCAGGTTGTCAGGTTCACGGTTCACGGTTCAGGGGTTCAACCCAAGCAGAATCGTTGTACATGCGAAAAGATCTCAACTGGCGCATGGAAAACCCCGATTTAACGTTACCGGGTTAAGCAAATAACCATTGAACCTTGAACCCTGAACCTTGAACCGATCATTTTAGGTCTATGAAAAGAAAACACTATGGATTCCTGGCACTTGTGCTAACCATTGCCTGTGTGGCAGGGGTGGCTGTCTATGCCTTCAAGGGTTTTGAAAAAATGGCGGGCAAGCGCCGGACATTGAAATTCAGACCTCCCCCTGTTACTGTTTCCGTCCCTGGCGGGGACGAGTTGCGGGAAATGCGAAAGTTAGAGCATAAGCTACCAGTCGTCGCTCATCCGCCCGGTTTGGAAATCTCTGCCGTCAACCTTTCCCTGTTTGGTTACCAGCCTGTCAAAGAAAGGACATATCGCGGGGCGGGAAAAAAGATAGTCTTGCCCCCACAGATGCGCTATTCCGTGAGCCTTGCGTTTTCGGCCAAAACAAGGCGTTTTTGTGTTATTGACGGAAATTTTTACCAGGAAGGCGCTGCGCTTCCGGGCGGAGGCAAGATCGTAAAGATAGAACCGAGGAGGGTCCTGATCAGAAAAGACAGGCTCAAGTGCTGGGTGCCGGTTGGAAAAGCGGCGAGAGACACAGGAGGGGCAGTAGGCAGTAGGGAGTAAGCAGTAGGGAGTAAGGAGTGAGTTCCGACACAGAGCATCGGAACCAGGAAAACCAGGAAAATAATTTCGAATTTCGAATTTCGAATTTCGACGCACCCGGAGGGAGCGCGCAGCGCCTGCCCCAGCGAACCAGGGTAATTTCGAATTTCGAATTTCGAATTTATTCACGCAGCCGGGCCGGCGGTTCCGGGCAGTAGGCAGTAGGGAGTAAGCAGTAGGGAGTAAGGAGTGAAGTAGTAGGGAGTAAGTAGTAGGGAGTAGGGAGTATGGAGTATGGAGCATCCAGCATCCAGCATCCAGTATCCAGTATCCAGTATCGGAGCGCAGCGACAAATCACAACGGTCCATAACGGATCCAGTATCCAGTATCCAGTATCGGAGCGCAGCGACAAATCACAACGGTCCATAACGGACAGCAAACGACGGAACAGGGAAGTCAGGATCATGAAGCATAATAATAAGTTAATAATGTTGCTGTTATTGTTGACAGGAGTCATTTATATTTCTCTCCCCGGTCTATTCCTGAATCTCCCCGGTCTATTCCTGAAAAAATAGAGGCGGAATCGGAGGCATTGGAGTCCACCCAGAAAGAGCTGAAAACACGTCTGGAGAAGAAGGGCGGCAGGGAAGTGGGTATCAAGCCAGTACTACCTGCATATAATCCCTTAGAGGATCATATTGTCTCCTTTTCGATGATCGATGAAGACCTGAGACTGGTTCTTTATTCCCTGGCACAGGCAGTGGGAATGAACATAATCATTGACCCCAGCCTCCGTGATGAAAAGCACCTCGTCACTCTCAAACATTTGACCTCTATTATGAGCTTGACGGCAACGTCATCCGCATAAAGCCCTTTCAGGAACGGATATTTAAATTGAACTTCCTGGACACCCAGATGAATACGAAGTTTGACGTAGGCGGGGATGTCCTCGGAGCGGGGGAAGAAAGCTCTATCAGCGGGCTTTCGGGAACATTCCAGATAACAGGCGCCGGGGCCCGGAAGCAAAATGCGTATGACATCATAGAAGATATGACAAGAAAGTTACTTTCCAAGCGAGGGAAATATTCGCTTAACAGGTTATCCGGCACTCTGTATGTCAAAGATACTCCCGCCGTGATTCGCTCAGTTGCAAAGCTCATAAACCAGCTAAAAGAGACGCTTGCAAGGCAGATACGGATTGAGGCAAGAATTATTGAGGTCATCCTTTCAGATGAGCACTCATATGGCATTGACTGGGATCTGTTGAGGAAGGAAACCAAGACCGCAACAAAGGTCACTTCCGCCTCCTGGGCACTTGGAGAAGGCCTGGTTCTAACGGGGGTCCACAGGGCATTTACGATTAACAGCGTGATCAACGCCCTTAACACTTTTGGAGATACAAGGATAATTTCCAACCCGAACATACGTTGTAAGCACGGCCAGCCTGCTATTATAAGTGTTGGAACCTCTATCAAGTACATGGAAAAGAAGACGACATCCGGGGGGACAACAGACATTTATGGTAGAACTACTGGTGTTGATGTGGATATAGAGACGAGTTCCGTCTTCGACGGTGTTATCCTTGGAGTAATCCCTTTCATTCAAGAAAATGGGAGAATTACGCTTCTTATTAATCCGATAAAGAGCGATGTGGATAGATCGAGCATCATACCGGAGGACGTCGGGGGCGGGGACAAGATTTCTCTTCCCAGGGTCAACATAAAGGAAATGAACACTACAATTGATGTTAATAACGGTGACGTGGTTATCCTCGGCGGATTGATTGATAAGCGGCGAGAAGGGGAAAAAAGCGGGGTGCCATTTCTTTCCGCCATTCCGCTGTTCGGCAATTTGTTCAAGTACGATTCCATGGCAGACGAAACCCGGGAACTCGTTATTGTTCTGACTGTCACGGTGATATGAGAAGATGTCAACCGTTGACCGTTGACCGACAGACAACGGACAACCCACGCTTCTATTCTGGTTCCCACGCTCCGCGTGGGAACCCAAGGCTTTTGGCGCTCCGCGCCATGTAGTGAGGGGTTGTGACTAATATGG
>MZGQ01000090.1 GCA_002085115.1 Desulfococcus sp. 4484_241 | reverse complement strand
TAACAGACATGATGGCCGTAAAGTTGCCCTTGCCCAGATCCATGTGGCCGATCGAGGGTAAAACCGGCGGAAACACGGCTGTAACAGGCGGAACTGCTGCAGGAAGAGAAGAATCAATCGCGGCAAATGCAGCCCCTCCTCCGGGGCCGGCCGGAAAGGTTTCCATTACCCTTTTTATCATCTCGTTTGTCTCATAGGCAAGATGCGTGCCTGTGGCCTTGGACAACAGCTTCACTGCAAGGTTCAACGCAAACTGCTGTTTATAATCAAGGTCACTGGTCTGACTGTTGATGGTAACCCACGGCACATCCTTGTCCCTGCTGTCGGAAATATCCTCCACCAAATTTGCCACAAGGCCTGCATTATCTGATGTCCTGGTCTCCGATTTGACCCCTATCCCATTTTTCCACACGGTTTTACCCGTGGCCGTCTCAACAAGTGAGAACCTGGCCCTGACTTTTCGAACATTGTAAACGCCTATGGTCTTTTCAGAAAAATCCATAAGCGTTCCATACACAAGGCCATCCACCTTCAGCTCTTTTTCAAGAGCCGACACAGGCACCGATGCGAGCTGCCCACCCAGCGTAACGCCAAGCCTGTCCCTCAGGATTCTGTCAACATCTTCTATGGGCATCACGCTGTAGTGCCTTGCGGCCACTGCTTCTGCCATCTTTTCTCTGACCATTACCGGGCCGTCCAGATCGTTCGTATCGTTTTCAAGAGGCAAAACAGCAATGGTTTTTATAGGATTTGCCGGGTTTGGAGGAATCACAACAGGCATCATGCACCCAAAACAGACAACCATCATGATAAAAACGGCAAAAGGCAACAAGAATAAACGCTTCATAACATAATCCCTGCATGGTTAGTGGTTAAAGCTGCAACCTCCTTTGTTTAACACGGGCAAGGATAACAAAAGGCACATCAAACGCAAAAGTTAAACCGGCAAAAACGGCACGGCAAACATTCTATCCCGGCCCATGCCTTGCATCAGCCTTTGTGTCAAAATTTTCACGAAACATCCGGCGCCACATAGTGTGGAGCGGTTTGGGGAGTCTTGCCCTTTTTTATGTTGTGATAATAGGCATAGGTCATGGGCTCTCCGCTTTTTATCACATCTGCGTCGACCACCTCCCCCACGAACAGAGTATGGGTTCCCACATCAAGGCTGTCTGAAAGTTTCAGCTCAAAATAACACAGGGCGTTATCCATGACTATGGGTGTCCCGTTTTTCCCTTTTTTGTAATCTATCCCCTGGAATTTGTCGATATCCCTTCCCGACCTGAAACCGAAAATACCCAAAAATTTCATAGGAGTGTCGGCAGAGAGGACAGAAACGGAGAAAAATCCGCTTTTTTCAATAAACTCATGCGTCAGGTTCTGCTTGTTTATGCAGGCAAGCAGTTTTGGCGGTTGTGAGGTTACCTGTATCATGGAGTTTGCCAGCTGTCCGTTCGGCCTGCCATCCAGTTCGGATGCGACAATGTAGATACCGTATGTTATGTTGTACAGGGCTGCTAAATTCATAATCATTGCCTTTTTTATGCTGTTTACCGTTTAAGCTCCTTTTTGACAAGTTCCACGATCATGGGAAGTGCCTCACCGGTTTTCATTGGGACATAAATATCTGAAACCGCAGAAAAAGAGTCCTCGTTCGGGTTTATCACTATAACACGGGCGCCAGCCTGTTTGGCCTCAACCGGTATCCAGGCAGCCGGCTGGACCGCCCCGGATGTGCCAAGGGCCAGCATAACATCGCAGGCCCTTGCCTCGGCAAATGCCTGGGTCATGTGCATCACCGGCTCGCCGAACATAACTACGTCCGGCCGCATAACAGATCCGCACTCAGTGCACACGGGCATCAACGAAAAAAGAGTGTCAAGATCATAACCTGACACAGAGGTCAGCTTCTCTTTTGTTTCACGAATAAGTTCCCTGCGATCCCTCGTTTCGATATTGCCGCAGGAGAGACACCGCAGCCTGAAACCGTTGCCGTGCACTTCTATCACCCTGGTATTTCCGGCTTCCTGGTGAAGGTTGTCTATGTTCTGGGTTATTACAGACGCCAGGATACCCATGCGCTCCAGTTCGGCAAGCGCCTTATGGCCGGGATTGGGCTGTGCAGCTCCGAGTGCATCGAGAAGATCGACAAACACCGGAACAACCTTTTCAGGGGTTCGCGCAAGCGTGTCTATAAGCCCCCGGGTACTGCCGGTCTTAACAGGGTCGAGCCTGTCCCACAGCCCGCCTGGATCCCTGAACGTTGCGATGCCACTTTCGGCTGAGATACCTGCGCCGCAAAACGCGACTGCACGCGAAGCCCCGGCAATAATTTTTGCGGCTTTCGTGATAACATCACTGTCTTTACCGGCAAAACGCGTCATAACAACTATCCTGGCTAATGGCCGTCAGACATCAACTCCACATCGATGCTGTTGCCGGAAACGCCCAGCACCTTAACAAAAAATCCCTTGCCGCGTTTGTTATCAACAAATTCAGCGACCTTTCCCGCCTCGACAGTAGTTTCGACCGACAGCACAGCCTCGTCTATCTTCATCTCACGCACCTTGACATCCTTAACCTGGCGGAACGATTCAAGCACCGACCTGAACGAACCAAGCTGGGCAATATAATCGACACCTCTCACTGTTACAGCTATGTTATAAGTCTTTCCGCTCTGTCTCTCCCAGGCAGCCACAATAGCCGGAGAAAGTTCACGTGCGGCCTTAAGGCCAAGGTCCTCCAGAACGCTTTGCGGTGTCCATGCTCCGGCGTCTTCACCCTTGGCGTCTGTCTCTATTGCAACTGAAAAGATCTCATCCCCTGTATTGACACTTACCACACGGGCGTTTATCCTAAGCAACGGCGAGCCGATTTTCTCTTCCTCCGCTTTAAGCGGCCTCACCGATTCCAGGCGGCCTGTCACTACGAAATCAGCGCCAACCTGCTGCCCTGCCTCCACCAAACGGGAATCTGCCAGGCCGGTCCCCATATCCGAATGCCAGCCTTCAAAGTCAAATGGAGTCGCATCCACCTGTTTCATTCCCCTTGCCGCAAAGCATTTCGACATAGCCTTTACAACAGCGGTACTGACCGACTGCTCATCCATGGAGACAAACCACCTGTTCCCGGCAAGGGATGCTCCATCCACAAGCATCAACACCGATGGAGGCGCCTCCCTGTCCAGCAGGATACCTGCCTGTATGACAGATCTCCGGATCCTGTCCGCCGAAACCGTTACCCTGACCAAAGCCCTGCAGATCCCCTCCCTTTGCGCAACGGCAAGTACCTGGTAGTTCATTATACACTGCCTGGCGATATCGCCGACTATCTTGTCGATATCGGAGAAATTTGCAGCAAGAATATCGGCCGGCACCACCTGCCTCAGCACCGTGTCCACCGCGAGCAAAAGCCCGTTATCAATGGCGGCGTGATTCGCAACGTCCACGCCTCCTTCATCTTCCACCATGCCGGTCCCTATGACATCGACAGTAACTACGGTGTCATCCATCTCAGCGGCAACACAGACGGCCGGCAACATGGCCAACATGCCAAGCATGCAAACGCCAAGCAGCAACCAGGCCTGCCGTCTCGAAATGTCAGTCATACAAAAAACCTCCTACCTCCGAAATTCGGCATAAAACAAAAATACAGCATTACCAGTCTCTTGATACCGTATAATCGGCCAGCATTTCAAGCAGCGTTTTTGCATCGCAGGCCGGAAAAGGTGCCAACGCGTCTTTGGCCTTTTTTACAAGCGCTTCGGCGCATCTTCTGGTATAAGATATGCCGCCGTATGTCTCAAGCAATCCCTTTAAAGCATCAAACTCCGACGGCGTCGGGTTTCTGTCTTTCATTATACGCATAATAAAATCGGAATCGTCCGGATTGGCCACGGAAAGGGTATAAATAAGAGGAAGCGTGAACTTTCCCTCCCTGAGATCGGCCCCGACCATCTTCCCCAGCACGGATGTATCAGCGGTATAATCCAGAAGATCATCTGTCATCTGGAAGGCCAGGCCCAGGTTAGTCCCATACTCGCCAAGAGCGTCAACCTCGTCATCACACGCATCTGCCAGTATTGCACCGCACCGGCAGGAACCCTCCATAAGGGCCGCTGTCTTTCTGTATATTATGTTCCTGTATTCTTCCTCTGAAATGTCTGCACTGCCCTTACGCATAAGCTGGTGTATCTCCCCCTGCGACATCTGTTCAAGAACACCGGCCAGTATTTCCATGAGAAGCGGCCTGCCGGTGCCAACCGCTATGGAAGCCGACCTTGCAAGCAGGAAATCTCCGACAAGCACAGCCGATGCGCTGTCCCATACCTCATGGGCCACGGGCTTGCCCCTGCGCATTCTGGCACCGTCAACCACATCGTCGTGAAGAAGGGTCGCAGCGTGGAGGTATTCAAACATGGCAGAAACCTTTTTGTCATCACTTCCCGAATAGCCGCACAATCTTGCGCAAAGGATCATAAGCAGCGGGCGCACCCTTTTCCCCCCGCCAAACAGGATGTGGCCTGCGATTTCACGCACCCTGTCAATGTATGGATCGATATTTTCCAAAAGCGCCTTTTCTATTGCGTCAAGATCATCGCGCGCCATTAAAAGAATCCGGCTTTTAAGGTCTACGCTCATAGGGCCTCCCCCTCCAGATCGTATTCCGTGGCCCCGGTTATGCGGACCTTGACCCTGTCGCCGACCGAATGGCCGGCAAAGCCTGAAAAACAGACCTCACCATCCACTTCGGGTGCCTGAAACCAGGCACGCCCCACGAAAACATCTTCTGCAGCCTTTTCTTCCACCAGCACCTCGCAGATCTTCCCCACTCTTGCTTCATTTTTGCGCCTTGATATAACGGCCTGGACTGACATAAGCCTGTCATACCGGCGCCTGGCCGTTTTTGCCGTTACATGCGCGTCAAGGTTATGAGACGCTATGTCATCCGAATCGGAATAGATGAAAGCACCAAGATGATCAAACTCCACGGCAGTAATAAAATCAAGCAGTTTTTCAAAATCGGCTCTCTGTTCGCCCGGGAATCCCACCATAACAGTGGTTCGCAAAACAGCTTCAGGAAAGGCATCCCTTATGGCCTTAAATGTCTCCTCCATCCTGCCGGCAGATATGCGCCTTCCCATTCGCTTCAGTATCCTGTCACTGGAGTGCTGGATGGGGATATCAAAGTAGCGGCAGATATTACCACAGGAGGCGATCGAGTCAAGGAGTGCATCATCTACTGCTTCGGGGTGCATATACAGGACCCGCACCCATGTCTCCTTTCCGCATGCACTGGAAACCGTTTTAAGAAGGTCTGCAAGACAGATACCAGCGCCAAGATCCCGCCCGTACGACGTGGTGTCCTGAGCCACCAGCACCACTTCCGAAGCGCCGGATGCAACCGCACGGCCGGCCTCCGCCGCTATATCGGCAATCGGCCGCGACCGCTGTCTTCCACGCAATGCCGGAATGATGCAATATGTACAGTGCCTGTCACAGCCCTCTGCAATCTTTATATAAACGGTATGGTTAACCGTATATATCCGGTCATCATCCTTTCCGGGCAGCGGCTGGCGAACAGGGTCGGGCAGTGTACATCTCGGCAGCTCATCTGCAAGGCCGGATACCGCTTCGGCAGCTATGTCATAGGCGCCTGTTCCGAAAAAAAGGTCAACCTCGGGCATGGCGTCAGCAAGCGCATCACCATACCGCTGGGGCAAGCATCCACACACGACCAGACGGCGACACACGCCACTCTGCCTGAACCTGGCAAGCTCCAGGATGGTGTCCACCGACTCATCAACGGCGTCCTCTATAAAGGAGCAGGTGTTTACCACTATAACATCCGCGTCAGCCGGATCCACGCATAGTATGGCTCCCATCCTGGCCATAGAGCCAAGCATGAACTCGCCATCCACGACGTTCTTGGCGCATCCCAGGTTTACCATGTAAACCTTCATTGCCATTACCTGCCGGGGAAGTTCGGCTTGCGTTTTTCTGCAAACGCAGCGATTGCCTCGTAAAGATCGTCTGACGGAATTATGTTGGCGCTCATGGATGCCACATAGGCAAGCCCGTCGTCAACAGACTTGCCTATGCAGTAATTTAAAACTTTTTTAGACGCCTGAACAGCCAATGGCGATTTTTCCGCTATCTCCATCGCCATCTGTTCAGCACCCACGAGCAACCCCGGCCTGTCCTTATAGATCTCGTTAACCAGCAGAATATCCCTGGCACGCCGTGCGTCGATGTTTTTGGCTGTATAAGCAAGCTCCCGGGCTATCCCCTGCCCTACAATGTGCGGAATACGCTGGAGAACTCCCACATCGGCCACGAAGCCAACCGCGGCCTCCCTTAATGAAAAAACAGCGTCCTCGCTGCAAATCCTTATATCACATGCGGTAGCCATATCCAGGCCGGCTCCTATGCAATAACCATGTATCGCGGCGATTACCGGTTTCCCGCATCGCTCGATACAGGTAATGGCATCCTGAAGGTCTGCAATCTTTTTTAACAGTTTAACCTTGACCCCTCCCTTCTGGGCCGGGTCGGCAAGCTCGGGCATTTCGGCAGCCATGCCCATGAGATCTATTCCCGCCGAAAAAACATCCCCTTTCCCCGTGACGATTTTATCCACAACGTAAAACTCGTAGTTTTTCTCCATTTTCTCCTCCTCAGCGTCGATATTCCATTAAATTTTTGATCAATCGAGTTTCATGCCCGCCGAAGTGTAATCCTCGTAGGCACCGTCCCTGTGCCGCACCGTTATTACACACTCGACGTTATCCAGCCTGTTTACAAGCCCTATTCCCTTTTCCGGGCCCATAACCATCAGGGCGGTGGCCAGTCCGTCTGCAAACATGCAGTTTCCGGCCACAACCGACACACTTACAACTCCTGTTTCAACCGGCCAGCCTGTTCTCGGATCCAGGACGTGGCTGTATTTTCTGCCGCCGATGACAAAATAGTTGCGGTAATCCCCGCTCGTTGCAACAGCCCTGTCGGAAAGTTCAATCACTTCCCTGACCTGGTAAACCGATGCATCGGATCGGGGCGTGTTGATCCCGATTCTCCAGGGCTTGCCATCCTTTCGACGGCCTGAAGCGTAGACCTCTCCTCCGATCTCAACTATGAAGTCATGCACACCGAGATTTTTCAGAACACCTGCTATGGCATCCACTCCATAGCCTTTTGCAATGGATGCAAAATCAAGGAGAACACACGGCAGATCCCTTGTCAACCGGCCTGTCCTGTCTATATGAATGTGCGAGTATCCAACACACCTTAAAACCTTTTTTATCTCCTCTTCTGCCGGGACCGAAGGCGCAGGGTCGTGCCTGTCAAAATCCCAAAGCCTGACCAAGGGCCAAACAGTCCCGTCCCATGCGCCTCCGGTAAGCTCAAACAAACGCCTGCCCGTCCGGGCTACCTGCAAAAAATCGTTCGAAACGTCAAAGGGCTCACCAGGCTTGGCACAGGTATTAAACCGGCTTATCTCGCTGTCAGGGATATAGGTCGACATGCTCATGTTTATCTCGTAAAGTTTTTTTTCTACGGCTTTTTTCAACGTGCCTATCCGTGTCAGCCAACCGGTTACGACCGTGATATGGTAAACCGTACCCATTGTTCGGCCGGAAAATGTACGCTGCTTGTCAATCCCGCACCCTGCAATCGCAATACACAGGGAAACAAGCACAACCGTGCAAAACGTTTTGCGCACCGGTTTATTACCCATTTCCAAAACTCCGAGCCTTTATTTGCTTCCTGACATTACTGGCCGCCCTGGTCAAAAATTTAAAGTGTAGGCAAATACCCATAAATGGGCAAGCATGAAATTTGAACCCGCAAAAAGCAAAAACATGGCCGGTTTACAAAAAAAAACAAATAGGATAAAAATACAGATGGGTTACGGTTGCTCATATTTGAAAGGGCCTGGGAAAAATGATCATGAAAGTTGCGGCCATACAGATGAAGGCAATACCTGGCGATGTTGACAAGAACCTTGCAGCAGCGAAAAGTCTTGCCGGACAGGCGTTTGCCCATGGCGCAGGCATGGTGATACTGCCCGAATTTTTCACCTCGGCAGTCGGGTTTGCCCCCGTAATGAAAAGCGCTGCACGGCCCCTGGACGGGCCTGTTACGAAAATGCTGGCAGGCCTTGCAAAAAAACATGACGGTGCAATAGGCGGTTCTTTCCTGGCGAAAAAAAAGGGCGGCTGTTTCAACACTTTTGTCATGGCTTTCCCGGACGGTTCCCTCTATTACCATGACAAGGATCAGCCTACCATGTGGGAAAACTGTTACTACGAAGGCGGCTCGGATGACGGCGTTCTGGAAACACCCCTTGGCAAAATAGGTGTTGCACTGTGCTGGGAACTGGTCAGGACACGAACCGCTCGAAGGCTGTTAAACAGGGTCGACCTGGTGGTGGGAGGGTCTTGCTGGTGGGACCTGCCCGACAAAAAGCTGCCGGGATACACACATGCGGTCAGGGAGAAGAACCATGCCATAATGGAAGAGACTCCGTCACGCTTTGCCAGGCTGCTGGGGTGCCCGGTGATCCACGCGGCACACGCCGGCGAACTCAGCTGCAAGACCCCACTGCTTCCCTGGTTTCCATACACCTCCCGTTTTTTGGGGCAAACGCAGATAGTGGATAGATCCGGTGAAGTGCTCGCACGTATGGAGCAATCGGACGGCGATGGTTTCATAACGGCGCAGCTTGAATGGCCAGGCTCCCGGCCGCCATCCGAATCCATACCGGACCGGTTCTGGATCCCGGACATACCGCTGCCTATCCGGTTCGCCTGGTGGTACCAGAACCTTCACGGCAAAATCTATTACAGGCTGCATGGTTCCGGGCATAAGGCCCGTAAGGAGAAAACAAGATGACAACAGACAAAAACGTTTCAAGCAGGTGCGCCTTCTGCACAGGGCAGGGGTGCTATCCACTGGTCGGTGCCAATGACCCGCTTCCGCCTCTGGAAAAAGCTCCTGAATTTTGCCCCATGCGGCGTCTGCCCGATGAAATTGCGGCGGCCGAAGCCGTGTACCAGAAAAAAAACACTCTTGAATTCGCCCGCCTGGCGTCGGTCCAGGAGGCAGAATGTTACGAAATGACGGATGAAGGGCTTAAAACGACCCTACCAAGAATAGAGGAGACCATTCGGTTTGCAAAAAAATGCGGGTACACACGGCTCGGCATTGCCTTCTGCATCGGTTTGCGCGACGAAGCGCAACAGGTAGCCCTTATCTTCAAGGCCAAAGGATTTGATGTCATATCCGTCTGCTGCAAGGTGGGGCGTATCCCCAAAGAATCTTTGGGGATATCGCCACAGGAAAAAATCGTTTCACCCGATGTTTTTGAACCGGCGTGCAATCCCATTGGACAGGCATATATAATGAATGCGGAAAAGGTGGACCTGGCAATACAGCTCGGGCTCTGCGTAGGGCACGACACCCTTTTCATGCAGCACTGCAAAGTCCCCGGCACGGTACTTGCGGTAAAGGACAGGGTTCTGGGGCACAACCCGCTGGCTGCGGTTTACCTTTCCAGAGGGCCGTATTACAGCCGTCTTAAAACACCGTCGGCGTGACAGGATCGAATATGAACGGCATGACACGACAAAACCGGACGATGACTGTGACAATCCTGGGCTCCGGGACCTGCGTGCCTTCGCTTGAGAGAAGCTCCTGCTCATTACTGGTTGAGACCGGGCGTTCAAAAATCCTCCTTGATTGCGGGCCCGGCACGATGAGAAGACTGCTCGAAGCCGGTGCTACAGTGCACGAGATCACCCACCTGTTCTTCAGCCATTTCCACCCGGACCATACCGGCGAAATGGCATCCTTTCTTTTTGCAAACAGGTATGTCACAGAACCCGGCCGCAAATTTCCCCTTGTCATGGCCGGCGGAAGGGGTTTTGTCCTGTTTTACGGGGCATTCAAAAAAGCCTACGGCACATGGATAGAGTTGCCGGACAATATGCTGGAAACAGAAGAGTTCAGTACCACAGGGCCGGATACAAAAATTTATGATGATTTTTCAATAAGCACGATGCCGGTTTCCCACAATCCTGAGAGTGTGGCATTCCGCATCACGGCAGGGACAAAATCGATCGTCTATTCAGGTGATACCGACGAAAGCAACAACCTGGTAGCACTTGCAAGAAACGCGGACATGGTGATATATGAATCATCAATGCCGGACGGATTGAAAGTGGACGGTCATCTTACCCCGTCTTTAGCCGGAAAGATGGCAAAAATGGCGAATGCGGGAGAACTGGTTCTGACCCATTTCTACCCGCCGTGCGACAAGGTAGACATAAAGCAGCAGTGCCGCTCGGAATACGGCGGTCCGATCAGGATAGCAAAAGACCTTATGAAGATAGAACTGTAATGAGATACTACACGGTATGCCTGGATATAAACGGCAAAGAGTGCCTTGTCGTTGGAGGAGGAGAAGTCGCAACCCGCAAGGTTGCCACCCTGCTGGAGTGCGGGGCACGGGTCACCGTGGTTGCTCCATCTGTAACTGAAAAACTGGGGCTGCTGGCAGAGCAAAACAAAATAACCCTCAGGCTCCGGCCCTATGAGCATGGAGACCTGGATGGAATGTTCCTCGTTATAGGCGCCACAGCCGACACAGAAACGAACCTTGCGATAAGCGGCGAGGCTCAGAGGAGAAACATGCTGTGCAACATAGCGGACGTTCCGGAAGCCTGCAATTTCATACTCCCGGCCATTGTCAAACAGGGCGATCTGCAGATAGCCATATCCACATCCGGTAAAAGCCCGGCGTTTGCGAAACATCTCAGGAGAAAACTGGAATCGCAGTTCGGCAAAGAGTATGCAACTTTCCTTGAACTTATGGGAAGAGTACGCAAGCGCCTGCTTTCCGAGTCTCACGAACCGGAAGCACACAGGCATCTGTTTGAACAACTCATCGCTTCAGGAATCCCTGAGATGATAAGTCAAAAAAATAGTAAAGGCATAGACAAGGTTCTTGTCGATATACTTGGCGACCGGTTTTCCCTTGACACGCTCGGGATAGCTTTATAAAAACAGCCCCCTATATTTGGAGAATGCCCGGAATGATCGATCTTACATCATTTGCCGCTCTATTTTTTTACACATTAAGCGGGGCCGCATACCTGGTCTACCTCCTGGCCCAGAGGGAAAAGGTGCACCTTTACGGCTATTTTCTCCTGCTTGCAGGTTTTATCTGCCACGCGGTTTTTCTATGCGGTCAGGCGGTGATGCTCGGGCATCTGCCCGCATTTACCCTTTCCCACAATCTCTCCCTTGCGGCATGCTCCACGGCAGGCGTATTCCTGCTTTTAAACCGACGTATGAACCTGAAATTTTTCGGTGTATATGCTGTCCCCATCATTCTTGCCATAACGCTTGTATCCGTTATGCTGCCCGAAGGAGCGCCGTACAGGGGAGGGGGAACTGACATAAAGCGGATTGCAGACAGCGCCTGGCTTATAACTCATGTCATAACCATGTTTGCGGCAAACGGTGCCTTTGCCCTTGCCTGCGGGGCGGGCATATTCTACCTTGTGCAGGAACATGCCATAAAAAACAAAAAACGCGGGTTCTTTTACAAACGGCTTCCACCTCTGGAGCTTCTTGATTCGGCCGGGTATTCCTGCATAGTTGCCGGGTTTGCAATGCTGACCCTGGGGCTTGTTACCGGCGCGGTTTATGCGGAACTGGTGTGGGGCGCGTTCTGGCGGTGGGATCCCAAGGAGGTATGGTCCGGTATCACATGGCTGGTTTACGCAGCGCTTCTGCACGAGCGGCTGGTCGCAGGGTGGAGGGGCCGGCGCGCCGCTATAATGTCGATCGCAGGGTTTTTCATAGTTGTATTTACTTTTCTCGGTGTAAACCTTCTGCTTGGCGGCCATCACGGGGTGTTTACCAGAGTATGAACATGAACATGAATAAAAACGGACAGATACACAAAACATCGGGACAGCCCCATATCCTGCTGGCCGGGATCAACCATGAAACCGCACCTGTCGAGGTAAGGGAGGCGATAGCATTCCAGGAACATGAGATCCCTGCTGCGCTTGACTCTGTCCTGGCCATACGCTCTGTTCATGAGGCCATCCTTCTGTCAACCTGTAACCGCATAGAGGTTCTTTTCACGGCGGACGATCCTTCCGATACAGTGCCCCTGATCATAAAAAGCCTTGCCGGCCTCAAAAAAATCGACCCCAAACGGATTGAGCCCCATCTTTACATGCACGAAGACAAAAATGCGGTGCGTCATATCTTCCGGGTGGCATCAGGCCTGGATTCGATGGTGATGGGCGAGCCCCAGATTTTCGGGCAGGTCAAATCGGCCTACCGTCTTGCCGTTGAACAAAACGCGACCGGCGTAATATTGAACAGGCTTACCCACAAAACCTTTCTGGTGGCAAAACGGGTCAGAACCGAAACCGGTATAGGCGGCAGCGCTGTTTCAATAAGCTATGCAGCGGTAGAGCTTGCAAAAAAGATCTTCGGCGCCCTGGATGGCAAATCGGTCCTTCTGATCGGAGCGGGCGAGATGGCGGAGCTTGCTGTTGAGCATCTTGCCGGAAACCGGGTGGGCTCGATACACGTGGCCAACCGGACGTTTGAGCGTGCAGTGGAGCTCGCCGGCAAATATAACGGCCGGGCCGTAAGCTTCGAGGAAATTCCGGACATACTCTCGTTCGTTGATATTGTTGTAAGCTCCACCGGTGCGCCAGGCTTTATAATCAGCCGTGAACAGGTCAGGCGGAGCATGCGGGGCAGACGCAACAACCCTATCTTTTTCATAGACATTGCGGTGCCAAGGGATATAGACCCTGACGTGAACAGGGTGGCCAACGCTTACGTGTATGACATAGATGATCTTAAAAGCGTTGTTGATGAAAATATAAGTCAACGCCACAGGGAAGCGGTAAAGGCAAAACGGATAATCGAAGAATCTGCCCTGTCGTTTATGGCATGGTATGAAAGCCTTGACGTTGTGCCAAC
>MZGQ01000019.1 GCA_002085115.1 Desulfococcus sp. 4484_241 | reverse complement strand
GGCAGGTGGTGAAGTCCGGGGCCGATCTTTCCGCAGTTGGCGGAAAAGCATAACGACTCTCCCTTAAAGATTGATTTTACCTCCTATACATTTGCTAAGATGTGCGGTGTCTGTCACCCGGGTGGCGGCAGCCTCGAATATGACCGGGCCGGCAACCGGTATGACCTGTTTGCCAAAGACCCTAAGAACAATATTACTCCGGGCGGGATAAACGGCCTGGACGGTGACTACTTCAAGGCCAACTGGGCAAAAAGCGGGGTACTGGAGGCGGATTGCCTGATGTGCCACCTGAAGGATTACAACAATGGCTTGCGTAAAAAGCAGATAAGCGCCTTGAATTTCAGGTGGGCGGCGACCGCCGGGGCCGGTTTTGGCAGGATTTCCGGGAGCGTGGCAAGGGGCGATACTCCGACCGTGACCTACGATCTTTCCCGGTTCGGCCCCGACGGCAAGGTAACCCTTCCCGTGATGAAAAAGCCGGCAAACGAAAACTGCCTGTTCTGCCATCATGAGCCGGGGTGGAAAAAGCGGGGCCAGTCGTTTTCAAAACGGACCGACGTGCACATGCGGGCAGGTCTTTTGTGCGTTGACTGTCACGTGACCGGACGGGACGCAACCGATCCAAGGATCTACGGCAGGGAGGAACACCAGATCGGCAAAGGCGACGATCCGGGCGATTTTGTCCGGGACGACCTGGATAACACCATGCGCACCTGCGAGGACTGCCATGAAAAAGGCATCTTAAATGCGCCGATTCCCAAGCACAAGGGGTTTCCGCCGGCACATTTTGAGCACATCGCCTGCCAGACCTGTCACATGCCGTGGCACCAGGTCAAAGCCGCTCTGGTACAGGATGCCTCCGTGTTCAACAAGAGTCCCAGGATTTCGCCTCCGCCCAAGAGGATTTGGTCCTTTTACGGGCCTGACATGAAGCCGTGGAACTACTACGGATTTGCCCTGGGGTATCCCGAAGGTCTTCAGCCTCTCACCCAGTACCGTCCGGTGCACGGGTTGTACAAGGGGAAGATCTATCCCTTAAACCGGGTCTACACCCGGTGGGTCGGTATAAAAACCGCTGGCAAGGCGGGAATCGGCATGCCCCACATGAAGGATATCTTCATGATGTGGAAGACCCACATGGATGCTCCGGATAAAAACTATCCGCTTCTTTCAGCAATAAAAGATGATAACCGGGACGGGTTTCCCGAAGTCAACCGGCCTGATGAGATCCGGGCGCTTGTGGCATCTGTGAGCGCCATGCTTAAGAAAAAGGGGGAAACCTTAAACGGCCGCCAGGTTGTGTTCGTGGACGGCGACCGTTACACACCGGACGGAAACACCTGGACGACCATTCCAAAAAAACCGTATGAATACTCCCCATACGGATCGGTGTTCAAATACTCCCATGATATCTGCCCGGCGAAAAACGCCCTGGGCGCCAAAGGCTGCACGGAGTGTCACAGCGATAAATCGGATTTCTTTTTTGCGCAAGTAATGAAACATCCCTTTGATGCAAATGGAAAACCGACCTATGAGCCGCAGTATAAGCTCATGGGGTATGATGGCCATTCCCGCCGATATGCCGGTGTTGCCGCTACTACGGCGGCATTTTTCAAGTGGCTGGCCATCATCGTGCTTGCCGGACTCTTTATTCATATCCTGCTCGATTTTTGCGCAAGACGCCGTGATATCAAAAACAGGAAAGAAAAATACACGCAGGGTCCGGAAGGGGAGTACCAGCGATTTAACCCGAATTTCCTGGCCCAGCACTTGCTTTTGGCTGTAAGCGTCATCCTTTTGACTGTGTCGGGAATTTTCCTGTGGGGGTTGCGCTACCCCGGTGCCCACTGGGCCGCATTTCTTACCGGCGCGGCGGGTGGCATCGACTTCTGGCGGCTGGTCCACAGGGCCGGCGGACTTGTTTTAACCTTTACCTGTTTCTATCACATTATTTACTGTATCGTGCATCCGGAAGGACGTCGGGACTTTGTCTTGATGCTTCCCCGGGCAAAGGACTTTACCGATTTTTTCAAAAACCTGGCTTGGTTTGTGGGGCTGTCCAAAGAACGTCCACGGTTCGGACGATTTTCCTATTTTGAAAAATTCGACTACTGGGCGGTTTTCTGGGGGTGTATTGTTATGGTGGGGACGGGACTTGCCATGTGGTTCCCGGAAGTTGTTACGTGGTTGATCCCAGGCATCACTGCTCATGGGTTCGATGCGTTCAAGGAAGCCCACGCCCATGAAGCCCTTCTGGCGGTTGCCGCAATTTTCATCTGGCATATTTACAACATCCATTTTCGGCCCGGCCGGTTTCCCGGTTCCCTGATGTGGATGCACGGCCGAATGCCAAAAGCGGAAAAGGCGGAAGAGCATCCGGAGGAACGGGAATAGAGTTAAACACAATACCATGTTTTTTTATTTTTAAAATGTGAGGATGTAACATGAAATCAGTAAAATACAGATCCTTGTTTGCCTTTTCATGGCTCTTGCGATATCCCTGCAACTGCCGGGTCTCTGTCACGCAGGAGGAGACGAGGCAATCGGTATATCGAGCCTTTATGAAATAACGCAGATCGCGCTTGACAATGGTACTGCCGCAGGGTTGAAAATCATGCGGACAGACGACCAGCCCCTGGCGTTTGTCATTAAATGCCTGCATCGTTTTGCCCTGTGCGGCAGTTTCAACATAAAGGCAATGGAAAAGCGCAGGGTGACAGCCGTCATCTTCAAAAAATTTTGCGCCCAAGACCTTTGATGCCGCCCTGGCAGCGCCTGTCGCGGACCTGACCACCCCGGCAAAGGCCCTGGGCATAACCAGGGGTATGACGGTCAAGGCGGCAACGTCGCGGCACTCCAGCCAAAGTCACTTTGACAGCACTGCCGGTATTGACGAAGCTGTTTTTCGGTGATATTTTCCAATGGGTTGATTGTAAAAGCGCTGAAGCCGCAAAACGGAGCCAACGTATGATTCAATGCTTCGTTTGGCATAACCTGATAATTGAAGGTCTTCCTTAAACAACGGGACGCCGCTTCCCTGCCGCGGAGTGGCTTACTTGAACAACCGCATCAACTTGGCCTGGCAATTCCGCTGCGATTCATTGCCAGAGGGTTATGCGGGGCGTTATCATAATATGAAAAAAACTCGACCCATAACATTGCAAAATTCACCTCTTCAATATGCTCCAGAAAATGAGCTTGGTGTTGTCTTTCTTTTTTCCCATGTGGCTAAAAAGCTCCGATTCAAGGTTGAAAAGATAAGGCCACAATTTCCTGATTGTATCGCATACCGAAGGTCCGGCAATGTTGAAAAGAAAGTAAGGATTGAATTTGAATTCAAATCGTCAAATTTTAAAGCTCATCGACATGATCCAGATGATTGTGATTGCATTGTCTGTTGGCATCACGACTGGCCTGAAGCCCCGAAGAAATTAGAAATCATAGAATTAAAGAGGTATTTCGGAGTTGGTGTAAAAATATGGATTCAACCAGCAATTAAAGATCAGTGGTTTCATTTAGATGAAAATGACAAGTTGAATTGGGCCTTATCAAAACAGGTTACACCTGGTGATCTGTTGCTTATGTATCGCTGTGTACCTGAAAAAAGTATCTCTGAAATATTTCGCTTCACAGGCGAACTTGAACGTGGGGATGCACAATGGCGTGATGGTAAATGCTATTTTGGGAAAATTGAACGTGTGTGTAATCTTGACAGCCCGATTTTTCTTGATGATTTAAGAAATCATAGAATTTTGAAAACATCATACTTCGTTCGACGAAATATGCAAGGTAACCTTTTGGTTTCTGAATATTGGAGCTATTTGTATGAGATGATCATTCAACGAAATCCAAAAGTTAAAAAAGCTCTTCGTCAATATGCCCCTGAATTGATATAAGGCGGCGATGATAACCATCAGTTCCACCAGAGCATAGGAGTTGTGACATTTTTGAAATGCATTGTTGTTAAAAGCCTTAGTCTTCTGGCAGCTCCTGCGCCTGGTGAGCTAAACCATTATCTGCAAAATAAAAAATGAAGAAAATCGAAATAAAATTTACACCTCAAGAAAGAGATTTGATTGTTGATCACCCCTTTGCCGATTTGGAGCTCACAAAAGCATTGAAAATTGCACAGGTCAGGGGGAAATATCTAATTGCAAGATATTCAATTGATGAGCTTGACGATTTGTTAGGCTTTATAGCAGCAGTGGCAAACCATACAGAGGATAAACAATTAGAAAAGAAATTTGACAGGTTGTATGAAAAGCTGGACCGAATTCTAACAAAAGAGACCGATCGGTAAAATAGTACACAAACCGAAGGCACGATGAAAACACAAGCCGGATTATTCGATTTTATCTTAAAGCAGTGGCTGCTGCTTCTTTCTGCATCAGGGCTTGTGTTTACATCGGTTTATCTCAATCAGATACCATCATGGTCCATCACCGAACTTAAAGTCCTTTTTATCCTCTTTGCCTTTTTCGTAGCTGTTAAAGGCGTTGAAAACAGCGGGCTGATGCTCCGTATTTCGCGACGCCTTGAAATGGGTGGCTTCATCCCCCTCAAGCTGGTTCTTGCCACCTTTTTTTCCTCCATGTTCCTTACAAACGATGCCGCCCTGATCGTGATCGTGCCGTTAACCCTTTCTCTTCGCACAAAAAGAAAAGATATTATTGTAATTCTTGAGGCGCTTGCCGCCAATGCCGGTTCAGCCCTCACACCTTTCGGAAACCCGCAGAACCTTTTCATCTACTGGATTTACAAACTTGATCCTGAAAAATTTATTTTAACGATCGCACCGTTTTCGTTTGTTTTTATGGTTCTGCTTATTATTTTTTCCATTATGATCAGGAGTGGAAAAGAGCAAAAATCAGCCCGCAGTACGGGCAGGGTTCGATATTTTTCTTATATCTATCTGTCGCTGCTGGTTATCGTTATTTTAACGGCGCTTCACGTTTTACCTGCTTCTGCCGGGATTGTGGTTGTTATCTATGCACTTTTAATGGACCGGAAAAGCCTGCGCATAGATTACAGCCTGCTGCTCTGTTTTTTCTGTTTTCTCGGCCTGGCGACGAATATAAAAACATTGCTGGCACCCGCCATTGAATCTTCAGGCCATGTCTTTCTGCTTTCAAGCATGACGAGCCAGGTCATGAGCAATGTTCCCACCGCTCTGCTTTTTGCAAGGTTTACGACACAATGGAAGGCGCTGCTCTGGGGTGTCAGCGTGGGCGGATTCGGATCCCTTTTCGGCTCCTTTGCAAATCTGATCGCTTATAAACTTTACCTTGATCATGAAGATACGGATAATTCCATGCAGTTTACAATCCAGTTTCTTCTTTTTGGGTATCTTGCTTTTTTTATCGGCATTGGGTTATACTATATTTTATGCGTCGGCAAATAATCGCCAAATCCGTCAACCCTGCGAAGGCAGGGGGAGAGCCCGCCGCAGTAATCACAGGTGATGTTCACATCTTCATGTGATGCGCACAGCAATCTTGCTGCCAAATCAACTCGTGAAATATCCAGGCTATGCAAATAGCCATTTATATTCGATTTGGACGGCACAAATTACGGTAGTTTTCCCAATGGAGTAATATCGGCTTGGGAATGTGAAACCACGGCCTTGTTTATCCCCGGTTACTTTGCTTGCGGTGATGTTTTTCCCGAAAGAAACAGGTCCGCGTCGTGAGCAGTCAGATCGGGGCTCTCTTCCATTGGAATGTGCCCAACGCCTTTGTATATAATAAACTTTGCATTTGGAAGGGCCTGTCTCCATTTGACTATATTCTCTTTGTAGGGGAGCCATATATCCTTGTCGCCCCACATCACAAGGGTTGGAACGGTTATCCTGTCTATTCCGTAAGAAACCTCCGGCTTTGAAAGTTCCCTTTTCAGCACGGTGAATATATCCACATAATCGCTTTTGGCGCCTTTCCGCATGGCAAGTTCAAAATATCGGTCCCTTGTCTCCTTTGTTATGCGCGAGTCATCTCCGTAAACCTGCCTGACTGCATTGTCAAACATGAATTTTGGCATCATGCGCCGTGCAAATGGCCTGATAAGCGGAAAAGAGGCGAACCTCAGCACAAACGGTGTTTTAGATGGAAAGCCCGCTGAATCGATGAGTATAAGCTTGTCCACCTTTTCGGGGTGTGCATATGTATATATCCAGGCCAGGTACCCACCCAGTGAATTGCCGGCAAGGTAGAAATGGTCAAGCCCCAGCTTTGCTGCAAATTCATCCATCAGCCTGACTCCCTGATCCCGGTCATACACATTTTTATCCTTAAGCGGTGTCAGTCCGAAACCGGGAAGATCCATGCGTATAATACGGTAGTGATCCTTGAGGTCCATTACCCATCCGTCCCATGTATGGAGAGATGCACAAACTCCATGTATAAGGACAAGCACCGGACCGGAGCCCTCATCCCTGTAGTGGATATTCATACCGTCCAACTCCAGGAATCTCGAATTTTCGTTGGCGTATTTCTTTTTTAAATCCTCAAGCGGGATCGATTTTATTCCCAGAGTGGTACAGCCGGACAGCAGCAATACAAAAATTGCCAATAAAACAAGATATCCTGTCAAACGCCCTCTTACCGTCATAAGACTTGTCTTCTCCAATCCGATAAAACAGCGATTGAGATAAATGTCCGGGAAAGTTATGCCTCTCTTAACCCGGGTATTTCATGAAAATGCTCCGGCTAATCTATTATTTTCAGTTTTTTTAATGTTTCCTTTGTCGGGATGCCGTTGCTGTCATAACCTCTCAGCCTGTAATATTTATCAAGCATCGATTCAAGGGGCACAACCAGGTTTTCAGGATCCGACTTTCTGCCCTCCTTTAACAAACGTTCAGGCAGTGTATCGTCCTTGCGGGATATTCCCATTTGTGTGTTCATGTATCTTTCCAGCACGTGGATCCGGTCACCGGCCCTGAGAAACTCGCTGTTTGACATGGGGATACCTGTAACGGATTGCCAGAGTTTGGTGTAGATGCCGAAGTCGGTCAGCTTTACGGCGATACCCGGCGTGTTTTGCATGAAAAAAGCAAGCAGCCGGTCCGGTGATTTTTTGACGGCAGGCGGTTCAAGCAGATAGGCAAACATGGTAAACTGGCATGTATGCAGGGAGTTTACGCAACAGGTAAGGCTTTCGAAAAACTTTACAAACTCGGGCTTGCCATACGTTCGTCGCGGATTTAGCATTTTAAAGTATATCTCCTGGGCGATAAGATAGGCGGACAGGTGGCAGGCTCCACGGTTTGCAACTGCGTAGGCAAGGCCCTGGCCAAAGGAACCACGCGGATCATAGGCCGCCATCTCGAGCCCCTTGACCTGTATCGCGAACTCCTTTCCTCCATATTTTTCAGAAAGGGCCCTTGTACCCATTGCCATCTCTTTCCCAAACCCTTCCATGTTGGCGATATCCATCAGGGCCTTTTCCACACTCTTCGGGTCCCCAAATCGCAGGGGCGTATCAACCAATCCCTTCTCTGACGCTTCCATTACCCACGCAATTGTACCGCCTGCGGATATAGTGTCCATGCCCATTTCTCCGCAAATCCTGTTGAACTCAGCGATTTGGACCGGGTCGAAAATGCCGAGGTTGGAGCCAAGCAGCCCTACGGTTTCAAACTCCGGCACAGGAAGTTCGCGTCCGCCAAAATTTCCTTTCTGGCCGCACAGTATTGAACATGGTTTGCAGGTGCTGTGGCTTGTGTCGTGGTTTTTATTTATCTCCTCGCCCGAGATATTTGTCGCCATATCGTGGCTTCCGTCTGAAAAATTGTTGACTGGCAGTATGTTGGCTTTGTTGCAGGGATTGACATTGGCTCTTGTGCCGTAATTCCTGTAAGTGGCAGATGTCATTTCATTGCTGTTGATATACTTCAATGCCCTCTGCTTAACGCGGTTAAACAATTCGGCATCCATGGGCCTTATCCTGTAATCCCTGCCCCTGGCCACAACAGCCTTCAGGTTTTTGGAGCCCATAACAGCCCCCATGCCCCCTCTGCCCAAGAACCTGTGGCCGGACGCAATATTTGCGAACCTGACCATGTTTTCGCCTGCCGGGCCTATGGCAAGCACGCCGGTGCGCTTGTCGCTTGCAAGCCTTTGCTGGGTTTCATCGGTAGTTGCGCCCCACAGGCTGGCGGCATCCATGAACAGTACACCTTCGGAAGTAACTTCTATGTATACTGGAGAGTCCGCTTTGCCGGTAATCAGCAGTCCATCCCATCCGGCAGTCTTTAGCTGCATGCCAAAAGGCCCGCCGCATGAAGATGTGACCATTATTCCGGTAAGGGGGGACTTTGTGACAGCAGCGAATCTGCCTGTGCATGGAGCGCCCGTTCCCATCAGTACTCCGGGCATAAAAGCAATAATATTTTCACTGCCAAGTGGATCCGTGCCAGGATCCATCCGGTCAAAAATGAGTTTCAATCCAAGTCCCTTGCCGCCGAGGTACATTTTCCTAAGCTGCCTGGGAACATCATAGACTTCAAACTTTTTGCCGGAAAGATCGACCACCAGCACCCTCTCTGAGGGGCCTGCAAGCTCTTTTTTCATGAAGCACCTCCAACCGTGGAATACCGAAAGTTGCGGACAATGGTTTTAAAACAGATATTATGGAATAAGACCGATTTAATCAAAACATTTATACAACACTGGAAAATGTTGCAGGGGAATTCTGTCTGACTAATCAGGCATGGGCAGACGGCCGCCTTCTGTTATTATGGATAGAGCGAGCCTGTGCATGTATTCCCGCTTTTTCTGTTTGTTAAGGCCCGGGTAGTGAAGAAAGGTGAGAACAACCCCGGCAATGGATGCGAAAAAGGCGTGAGTGTGAACAACATCATGGTTCTTTCCCGCGATCATTTTAATTTTCATGTTAAACATGTTTATGAAGTATTCCTGGATAAGATTGAATTTATTTTTTGCCTCAGGAGTTACTGTTCCGCTTGTAAGAAAGTGGCACATCATGTGAAAGGTCGGCTCATTGTCAAGAAAATAATCAACCACCGCTATGGCAAGATCCTTTGCGGTTATCTGCCGGTTTTTCAACATATTGTCAAGACGGTCTTCTATTTTGTTTATGTCCTGCAGCAGCGCCTCTGCAAGGATGTCGTCCCTGCTGGGAAAATAGCGGTATATCGTTGCCGGGGATATGCCTGCTTCGGCAGCTATGTCACGCATGCCCACTCCGTTGAACACGTTATCCCTGAAAAGTTTTACTGCGGCATCGAGTATAATGGTTTTCCTCAGCTCCCGCTCGTTTTGACGAAGGTTTTTAAATAAACTTCTTTTTTTCATGATATATATCCTTTGTGTTGTATTCGGTTGGCTTAACGATTTGAGTTATATACTGATGATAATCTTGTTAACATGGTTCGCTATGGAGAACAATAAGTTTTGCATATTTATTTTACCAGGATATGGTATATGATGCACTGATTGTTAATACGGGGCGTGTGCGTTAAGACGATCCTCAAGATATGGGGGGCGTATGATAGAGATAATCAAAAACTGGTATAAAAAATATGGAACCGATCCGCAGGTTGTAATCCTGTTTGCGTTTCTTCTGGCAGGTTTTGTGCTGGTGGCAACGATCGGCAAGATGCTGGCCCCTGTCATAGCGGCTATTGTAATTGCCTATATTCTCGAAGGCCTGATAAGCGGACTTGAACGGTTCAGGGTTACAAGAAATATCGCGCTTGTTGCAGTGTTTTCCCTGTTTGTTGCAGCACTTCTTTCCTTTTTTATCTTTTTGCTGCCAATGCTTTCAAAACAGTTTGTAACCATGCTGCAGGAACTTCCCATGCTGCTTGCAAATGGACAAAAACAGCTGATGCAGCTTCCTGGACGCTATCCTGAAATTATATCACAGCAGCAGGTCAGCCAATTCGTAAATTTTCTTAAAACCGAGATCACCCTTTTGGGCCAGTACATTTTATCGATCTCGCTCGCCTCGGTTCGGGGGATAATAACGCTGGTGGTTTACCTGGTCCTTGTGCCATTGCTGGTTTTCTTTTTTTTGAAGGACAAGCAGGGAATCATCGAATGGTTCAAACGCCTTCTGCCTGCAAACACCGGCTTGGCATCAGAGGTATGGCAGGATGTAAACCGGCAGATAGCCAACTACATGCGTGGTAAGATATGGGAGATTGCAATAGTATGGACAGCGAGTTACCTGCTTTTTACTTTCCTTGGGCTTAAATTTACGGCGCTTATATCCCTTGCAGTAGGATTGTCGGTGATTGCTCCCTATATAGGCGCTACGGTAATGTTTTTTCCGGTTGCCCTTGTTGCCTTCTTCCAGTGGGGATTCTCTCCGGAGTTTACTTGGCTTGTAGTCTCTTATCTTGTTCTCCAGGCCCTGGATGGTAACCTGCTGGCTCCGCTGCTGCTGTCAGGAGTGGTTAATCTTCATCCCGTGGCTACTATTGTTGCCCTTCTTATATTTGGAGGAATCTGGGGAGCATGGGGGCTTTTTTTTGCAATTCCCCTTGCCACGCTGGTACATTCGGTTTTGAAAACATGGATTAGATATATAAAGGCAAGGAAAGCCTCGGAGGAAAATTCTGCGCTTTCGACGATTCCCGGCCAACGAAACGAATAAGAAGAGTGATCTCTATGGGAGAAAACCGTATTATGACATGGAAAGAGGCGTTCTGCAAAAGTCCGGGCCCGCGCACGGCCAAAGAATCTTTCATTTTATATGTAAAGGGCTTGTGCATGGGTTCTGCGGATGTAATTCCCGGCGTTTCCGGCGGCACTATAGCGCTTATAACGGGTATATATGAGCAGCTCCTTGAAGCTGTAAAATCGTTTGATTCCACTGCTGTCAGGCGCATTCTGTCGCTCGATCTAAAGGGTGCTGTTGCAGCCGTCCATGTCAGGTTCCTGGTTTTTCTTTTAGGTGGTATAGCCACCGCCATAATCAGCACGGCAAAACTGATGAACTACCTGCTCATACACCACCCGGTGCCGACATGGAGCCTGTTTTTCGGCCTCATAGCAGCGTCCGTGCTGGTTGTTGGACGGAAGGTTACCAGCTGGGACAAAACCACCCTGCCAGCCTGCATGCTGGGCGTTGCAGCGGCATGGGAGATCGTGAGCCTTGTCCCGGTCACTACGCCTGAAGATATGTGGTTTGTTTTTCTTTCGGGGTTTATAGCGATCTGTGCCATGATACTGCCCGGGATAAGCGGCGCCTTTATCCTGCTTATACTCGGTAAATACGCTTTTATAATAGGTGCACTTAAGAATCCGTTTCTGGTGCAAAACGTCATTATACTATTTGTATTTTGTGCAGGATGCCTGGCCGGTATACTTTCATTTTCCAGGCTGTTGAGCTATATGCTTTCAAGATGGCATGATATAACACTCGCTGTTTTAACTGGCCTTATGGCCGGTTCGATGAAAAAGATATGGCCATGGAAGGAACCGGTCGAGGTCGCAGTCATAATGGGGAAACCGCATGTGTTGTACGAACGCAACATCATCCCAAAAGAAGGTATGAGCATGGAGGTGATGGCTGCCATTACTCTTGCGGTAACCGGGTTCTTAATAGTTATCGCACTTGACCGTCTTTCCGGGGCACCTGAAAAGACGGCAGTGCCGCAGTAACTCCGGCTGGAAAGGGCTTGACAAGAGGCTCTGACAGATTATAGCTTTCCCGTATTCTATGCCGGAATTACACATAAACCCAGGTGCACGGCCGATGGCATGATGGCATTGTTTTCCATTTTAAAAAGCCCCGGCCTGAAGCCACATAACACAGGGAGCATCCAGTCAGTATGCTTTACAGCACCGTTTACATAGACTCGTTTGGCTACGAGCTCGCCCCCAATGTCATCACTTCAGAAGAACTGGAAGAGCGCCTTTCCCCTCTATATTCCAGGCTGAACCTTAAAAAAGGTCAGCTCAGGGCACTTACCGGGATACAGGAGCGCCGCTTCTGGGATTCTGGCGAGCCCATGTATACCGGTGCGATAAAGGCCGGCATCAAGGCTCTGGCATCTTCGGATGTTGCCACGGATGATATAGGGATGCTGGTTTATTGCGGGGTTTGCAGGGATAACCTTGAACCTGCAACAGCATGCTCTGTTGCTAATGGACTGGGGTTGAACAGCCGTACGGTTATTTTTGACATCTCCAACGCGTGCCTTGGTGTCATGACCGGAATCATAGAAGTTGCCAACGCCATTGAGCTGGGGCAGATAAAGGCCGGAATGGTTGTTTCATGCGAATCGGCCCGTCAGATAGTGGATCTTACCATAGACCGCATGAACAGTGAATGCGACATGGAATCGTTTAAAAAATCGATGGCGGTTTTAACCGGAGGGTCAGGGGCGGTGGCCATGATTCTGACCGGAAAGACGTATCCAACCGGGGATTACCGGCGCCATCGCCTGATGGGAGGTGTGGTGAGAAACGCCTCGGAACATCACCGGCTCTGCATTTGGGGGCCTGATACCGGAGCATCAAGCCAATTTTACAAGATGGAAACCGATGCGGTCGGTGTGCTGAAAAACGGGGTGGCCCTGGGTGTTGAGACCTTTAAAGCGTTCAAAAAAGAGCTTAACCTTTCCGAATCCCAGCCCGACAAGGTGATATGCCACCAGGTCGGAGAAGCAAACCAGAAAGCGATACTGAAGGCTATAGGTGTGCCGCAGGAGAAGGATTTTCCCACCTACCAGTACCTGGCCAACATGGGAACGGTATCCCTCCCAATGACTGCGGCGATCGCCGACGACAGGGAGTTCCTTGTTCCCGGGGATGTTGTGGGTTTCCTTGGTATAGGCAGCGGCCTGAACTGCCTGATGCTGGGGGTTGAATGGTGATTCCTCCCGAGATTGACATATCGCCCTTTGCGCATCTTTATCCGTTTCGTTCCAACTTTATGGATATAGGCGGCCTTGCATACCATTATGTCGATGAAGGTGAAGGCGAACCGTTGCTGATGCTTCACGGTAACCCGACCTGGTCGTTTTACTACCGCGGGCTTATAAAAAGGTTTTCTCCATCTTTCAGGGTGTTGTGTCCCGACCATATCGGTTGCGGCTTTTCTGAAAAACCGTCCCCGGATCGTTATCCATACAGGCTGGAAAACAGGGTGACAGACCTTGAAAACTTTATTGACAACCTTGGTATAAAAGAGGGAATAACACTCATTGTGCATGACTGGGGTGGGTTCATAGGATGTGCTTTTGCCCTTCGAAACCTGGAAAAAATAAAACGCGTGGTGATTACCAACACCGCCGCTTTTCTGAAATTGGCCGAAAAACCTATACCGTTAAGGCTTTGGCTTGTACGGCGCCTCTCTTTTTTTGCCGTCCCGGCGGTGCTTGGAGCAAACCTGTTCGCGCGCGCGGCTCTCTACATGGCCCCGGCTAAAAAACTTCCAAAGGATGTCAAGGCAGGATTGATCGCTCCTTATAACAGCTGGAAAAACAGGATAGCCACTTTGAAATTTGTGCAGGACATAGCACTGACAAAAAAGGACCCAAGCTACGAGATGGGGATGTTTCTTGATGAAAATCTGCATAAGCTTTCCCGTTTTCCAATGTTGATCTGCTGGGGCATGCGTGATTTTGTTTTTGACCGGGACTACTACATGGAGTGGCGGCGGAGATTCCCTGAAGCGGAGCATATCGAGTTTCACAGGGCAGGGCATTACCTGCTTGAGGATGAAGCAGGGGCGGTAGGCGACGCAATAGAAACTTTTTTAAAGAACAATCCTTAAATTTTTTTAAGTTGCTCATGGATAAAAACCGGCAAAGAAACGTTTTGAATATTGCTCACCGTCTTGCTGCGATGGTTGAACGGCATCCATACAAGAAGGCCGTTATATATCCACATTCAAGAGACAGGGAGGGTCGTGTCTCGTATACCCATTTAACCTTTGCCCAGCTTGATGCGGATTCCAACCGGCTTGCAAGCGGGCTTGAAAAGGCAGGCATACACAGGGGAACACGCACAATATTGATGGTAAGGCCGAGCCTGGACTTTTTTTCCCTGGTTTTCGCACTGTTTAAGGCCGGTATTGTTCCGGTTGTTGTCGATCCCGGAATGGGGATAAAGCGTATGGTAAGCTGTTTTGCAGAGACGAATCCGCAGGCGTTTATAGGCATTCCCGAGGCCCATGTTCTTCGCAAAATCTATCCGCGATTTTTCAAAACCGTTAAAACATGGGTGACTGTAGGGCGACGATGGTTCTGGGGAGGCCCGACTCTTGAACAGATACGGCAGTCGGGCTCGGAAGATTACAGGACATCTGAAACTTTGGCCCATGAAACAGCCGCCGTTCTTTTCACGACCGGAAGTACAGGGCCTGCCAAAGGAGTCGTTTATACCCATGGGAATTTCGATGCCCAGATACAGCAGATACAAAATCATTTTCAGATAGGGCCGGACGAGGTGGATCTTCCCACCTTCCCGCTGTTCGCACTTTTCGATCCTGCACTTGGCATGACTGCGGTTATTCCGGATATGGATCCAACGAAACCGGCGTTTGTAAATCCTGAAAGAATAATAGAAGGGATCACAAACCACGGTGTTACAAACATGTTCGCATCTCCTGCCCTGTTGAACCGTGTTGGAGCCTACTGCCGTAAGCGCAACATAAAACTTCCATCGTTAAGGCGTGTAGTCTCTGCTGGCGCGCCGGTCCATCCTGCAAATATCGAGCAGTTTTCCCACGCTCTTGAAGGTGAAGCTCAGGTCCATACGCCTTACGGAGCTTCTGAAGCTGTCCCGATTATATCTATCGGCAGCAGGGAAATACTGACGGAAACCAGGCAGATGACGGAACAGGGGTTTGGAAATTGCGTGGGTCGTCCATTGGAAGGTACAATGGTAAGGCTGATAGTAATAACGGATGACCCGATCGGGGAGTGGTCCGACGACCTTCTCGTAGGCCCTGGAGAGGTCGGCGAAATCGTTGTAAAGGGAGGTCTCGTTACCAGGGAATACTACAACCGCCCAAGAGATACAGCGGCGGCAAAAATAAGGGACGGTGACGGATTCTGGCACCGCATGGGCGATCTTGCCTGGATGGATAATCATGGGCGGTTCTGGTACTGCGGCAGAAAAAGCCATAGGGTTGTCTGTGAAGACAGGGTGCTTTTTACCATACCCTGCGAAGCTATTTTCAACAATCATCCTGATGTTGCGCGAAGCGCACTCGTGGGGGTTGGGCCTCGCGGGAAACAGACACCGGTTATCTGTATCGAAGTGGTCAAGGGAAAACGGATAGACAAAAAAGAGCTGGCATCCGAGCTTTATGATCTGGCCCGAACCCACGACCTTACCAAAAATATAAAGGTTATTCTTTTCCACGATAATTTCCCTGTGGATATAAGGCATAATTCAAAAATCTTCAGGGAAAAGTTGGCGGTATGGGCAGCGAGGCAGAAGTTGACCAAATACTCTGTTTAGCCATGAGGACGTGATGGCAAAAAAGATCCTTGTAAGTGGGGGGGGCGGTTTTCTGGGCTCTGCAATAGTAAAACGTCTTGTTAAACGTGGCGACACGGTTTGTTCCCTGTCCAGATCTTTCCACCCGGAACTTGACGCTCTTGGGGTTGAACAGATACAGTGCGATATAAGCGACCCGGGCCCTGTTGAAAAGGCATGTAAAGGTGTGGATGCTGTTTTTCACACCGCTGCAAAGCCAGGGGTTTGGGGCAGTTTCATGGAATATTATAAGCCCAACGTTCTTGGGACCAGGAATATTGTTGCTGCCTGCCGGAGGCATGATGTACCGGTATTGATCCACACAAGCTCTCCAAGCGTCATATTCGATGGGACAGACATGGAAGGTGTGGATGAGTCATATCCCTATCCCAAGCGGTTTCCTACCCACTACACACGCACAAAGGCCGAGGCCGAACAGTTTGTCAGGCAAAAGGCAGTCAGTGGAGAACTGTGCGCTGTCATATTGAGGCCCCATCTTATATGGGGGCCGGGTGATCCCCACCTCGTGCCCAGGGTTATAGCAAGGGCAAAAAGGCTGGTTAGAATATCCAAGCGGGACAACCCTGTTGATACCATCTATATAGATGACGCGGCAAGAGCCCACATACTGGCTGCCGACAAGCTGGCTGAAAAACCTTCCCTCTCCGGTAACATATATTTCATAAGCCAGGATGAGCCAATACCGATGTGGGATATGATAAACGGGATCCTGGATGCGGCCGGCCTGCCTCCTGTAACAAAAAGCCTGCCCGCGGGAGTCGTCTGGTTTGTAGGTGCAGCTCTTGAAGCCGGATACAGGATCATGGGCATAAAGAAGGAACCGCCAATGACCAGGTTTGTGGCAAAGGAGCTTTCCACTGCCCACTGGTTCGACATAAGCGCCGCAAAGAGGGATTTGGGGTATGCACCATCCCTGACCATAAAGGAGGGGTTAAGCCGGCTTGCCCAGTGGCTTGAGAACTACGATGGCACGTTCATTGAGTAATGTTTGACGGGTTTTTAACCTTGCCTCCGGCGCCTTCTACTGTGTCACCTTCAGTTTCTGCCCCGGATATATTGTGGGTGATTTAAGGCCGTTGATTTTAAGAAGCTGCTCGACTTTCATGCCGAATCTCCGGCTTATTTGAGCCTGTTTCTTCTCTTCGGTCGAAGCTGAAGAAGGAGTAATACCAAGCTTTGCCTCGATATCGGTTATCCTGAATATTATATCGGTATTTCGTTTATTGTAGTCGGTGGTAAACTTTTCAAACTCATCCCGGTTGACCATGGCCTGTTTCAGATTGTTAATATCAGCGGCCACTTTATCCAGCCTTGCCTCAAGTGCGGAAATCCGCTGCAAAACAGCATTCATTTCATTATCCGGCCCGGTGTTCTTCCCAGCCATTACCAGGATCATTATTACCAGCAAGATAAAAACAGCGGATACTCCTGTGATGAGCAGAACGTTTTTTCCATTTTTCATTGCGGCCCCCTTTGAATAGTTAAAGATAAAATCGTCCACCCCCAGGGTTCAGGGCAGTATGTCAAACACCTGGCACACGCTGCAAAAACCATAGAGCCACAGAGCAGTTGCGATGACAGGCCGGTTTCTGGTATAAGGCTGTCAGATGCGATGCACACAGTCATGCAAAGGATACGGCTAAATCACCGCATAGCCTGGCTGATCGATAGAACTATATAAATTTTTCTTACAAACTGTCAAGGCGCAATGCCGGAACGCTTACATCAAAAGAGGCCTGACATGTTTACGCAAAAACAGCTTGAAAGATACGCCGATGTATTGCTTTGGGGCCTTTTCAAGGCACGCACACGCCCGTTTGAAATTCATGACATAATTGTTGTGCGGTACGATCTTGACGCATTGCCGCTCGCTGAGATTGTATACCATAAACTTGTGGCTTCCGGGAAACAGGTCGTGGTCAGGGCAGGCCTGACTCCAACAATGGAAAAGCTGTTTTACAGGTTTGCTGATGACGAACAGCTTCTGTTTGTGCCTCCCGGAGAAAAGGAACTCATAAAGAAAATAAACGGCAATATAACACTGCTTGCGCCCGGTTCTTTGACCCACCTTGGCAGCGTGGATCCTGCAAAAATAGGCAAGGTTGCAATGTCCCGCAAAGCACTGCGTGACATACTTGACAAACGTGAAAACAGCGGGGAATTTTCCTGGACTCTCTGCATTTATCCTACGGCAGTGCTTGCCAGGCATGCGCGTATTTCCAGGGCCGAGTATGCGCGGCAGATTATACGGGCCTGTTTCCTGGATAAAAGAGATGCTGTTGGCAGGTGGGAAACAATCTTCCAGCAGGCACTGTCGGTCAAAAAATGGCTAAACAGCCTGAAGATTGAAAAATTGCATATAGAGTCGGATAGCATTGACCTTGAAATAACGCCTGGCGAAAAAAGAAAGTGGATCGGCATTTCAGGTCACAACATCCCAAGTTTCGAGATCTTTCTTTCTCCTGACTGGCGTGGAACACAGGGAGTTTATTTTGCCGATATGCCGTCTTACCGAAACGGGAATCTTGTTTCAAAGCTAAAGGTTGAATTTAAAAACGGAGTGGCGGTAAAAATTCGTGCTGAAAAGGGGGAGTCGTTTGCGCGAACCCTGACAGCAACGGATGACGGCGCTGCAAGGCTTGGGGAGTTTTCGCTTACCGACAAACGTTTTTCAAGGATCAACAGATTCATGGCAAACACCCTGTTTGATGAAAATTTCGGTGGCAGGTACGGCAACTGTCACGTTGCGCTCGGTGCCTCCTACCTTGACACCTTTGCGGGGAATCCTTCTGACCTTAAAAAAACAGACAAAAGAAAGCTCGGGTTCAACGAGTCCGCCATCCACTGGGACATAGTCAATACTGAAAAGAAAAGAGTGACAGCCATTCTGAAGAGCGGTAAAAAGAAGACTATTTACGAAAATGGGGTTTTTGCCTGCTAATACGGTTGTTCAGGCAGGCACAAAAGCGCAGTAGATGACGGCATCGCCTGTTACCCGGAGATGCCCGCTACAGGCAGGAACAAATGCTGAATTCCCTTTTTTCAGCAGGGTATCATCCCCGCCATGCTCGTGCACGGTCGCCTCGCCCTCGATGCAAAGAAGTATCTGCGGCACTCCTGTGCGTTCTGTCCGGCATTCAATCCCGCTTGACACCCTGAGCACAGACAGGCCAAACTCCTCAACCGGTAGCGGATAAACCGTTTCACAACCGTTTCTTGAAACCGGCTTGACTATATGTGGTTCTGTTTCTCTGAACACCACGACCCTTGACAGCTCTTCCGGATCAACATGCTTTTGGGTCAGCCCTCCCCGAAGGACGTTGTCGGAATTTGCCATTATCTCTATACCTGTTCCGCCAAGATAGGAATGAAGTATGCCGGCAGAAAGAAAAACAGCATCGCCGGGCTGAAGAACCAGGAGGTTTAAAAAGGCGGGCGCAAGGATCCCTATGTCTGCAGGATATTCTTCATGCAGCCTTAAAATCCATTCAAAAGCGGGGTCCTCGCCTGAATGCAGTCTTGCGTTTTTTACGGCTGTTTTAATAAGCACTGTCCTGCGGTCTTCAGAAAGTTGTATCAGGTTTGTAAAAAAAGAGCTCAGGCCGGATCCGTCAGGACTATCCAGATCCCTGCACAGTTTTTCACCATCATGTGGAAGCAGAACATCAAACAGCCTTGCCAGATCATCAGCCGCCCTGAACCCGCAAAGTGCATGGAACCGTGTAAGGGCGCAGAGGCATTCAGGTTTATGGTTCGGGTCCTTGTAATTTCTTGCCGGAGAATCAAGAGGTATGCCTGCCCTGTTTTCACGCTCAAAGCCACGCGCCGCCGTTTCCTTGTCCGGGTGCGCCTGTATGGATAGCGGTTTTTCAGAAGCAAGGACCTTGAAAAGGAAGGGAAGGGTGTTGTTAAACCTGGCGGCAGTGCTTTCCCCCAGCATCTTCAACGGCTGTTTCTCTATTGCTTTTGCAAGAGACACAAAAGCACCGTCCTCTTTTATCATGGAAGGTGCCTTAGGGTGCGCACCCATCCAAAGTTCGGCGCAAGGCTCTGTGGAGGGCGTTGCCAAACCAAGCAGTGCTGGAATAGCCGTGCGTGAGCCCCAGGCGTAATGCTGGATGGTGTTGTCAAGGAGTTTTATGTTACCCATAGGCAACTGCCGGCCTGTTTCTATAAAAAGATTGTCTTTCGTTTTTGCGATACTGTTTGTCGCGTCCCAGACAGCCGTTCCAATACCGTAATGTCAAGGCACAAGGCCCAAAAAGTCTTGGGCTCTATTTATTTGCCTAAAACAACATAATCTTTAATCTTTTGATACAAAGCCGGTCAACCCGTTTGATTTCTGGACCTTGATCCACTTTTCGCCCACCTCGAGGACTTTCGGTGTTTCGTTTGGAAAAAGCTTTCCGAGCTTTTTATAAGCGAGTCCGGGTCCGGATATTTTTACTATTTTTGGTGGTACTGTTTTTCCAACGGCCGCCCCCTTGCCCGGGACAGCCGTTGCAGCGGCCGCCCCTGCTGCCGGGATGGCCGTCTCTGTTATGCCTTTTGGCAAGGATTTTCCCGAGGCTTTATTTTTTTGAGTTTTATTCCGGGTTGCTTTCCTGGTCGAGCCGCTTTTCAGTTCTATAAGAGTATCAAGAGCCGCTTTTTTCACTTCTGTCGATTTATCCTCGTGCCCTGTCCTTTCAAGGGCCTGTCCAACTTCATCATTATATATTCCGAAGCCCGATATTGTGTGAATGGCACCAAGTCTCACCCTTGAATTCTCGTCGTTCAACGCTGCAATAACAGCGGGCAGTACCTTTGCCCTGTATTGTGGAGCCACATTTCCAAGCGCAAGTACGGCTGCCAGGCGCACATCTTCATCTGTATCATTTAGCAGTGCGTAAAGAAGCGCGTTTACGACAGGGTCGGTTTTTGGGCCGATTTTCCCAAGAGCCTTTGCTGCTTCACGCTTCACGTCAAAATCCTGGTCTGAAAGAGCCTTGACCAGGTCATCGGTAGCGACAGAACCGTATGACTCGAAGGCTCCAAGGGATATGGCAGCTTCCCTTCTCACGTCAAAATCGGGATCATCCAAAGCTTTTTTAAGCGCCCTGATAACCGCTTTATCCGATTTTGGTCCTATTTTCCCAAGGGCCCTGGCGGCCTCTATCCGGACATCATAGTCATGGGAATCCAGGGCTTTTATCAATGCAGGATTGGCTGCCCTTGCCTTGAACCCCATTTTCCCGAGCGCCCTGGCGGCCGATCTTCTGACCTCATAGTAATGTTCGCTGTATATGCTATCATCCAGCAAAGCCTTGATCAGGGCAGGGACTGCCCTGGCCGCAACCGGTCCCATCTCTCCAAGCTTATCTGCAGCATCCCTGCGTTCCATCCAGTCCCTGGATTCAAGCCTGACCATGTACACCGATATCATTAACTCTCTATATTTCTTATCCTTGTCGACGAGCTTCCCAACTATCTTTTCCATTGCGTTGGCCGCTTCAGACCTTACAGGATAGAGACCATCCCCCATCGCTTTTTTAAGGTCCGGAACGGCAGACAGTGCGTCAGGCCCAATATTCCCAAGTGCTGCGGCCGCTTTTATTCTTATTTCGGGATCACTGTCCTTGAGGGCTTTGCATAGCTCAGGAATTGCAGCAATGTCCGTCAGGTCCTCATCCGACCTGATGTTGTACTTTTCATACCAAGGGGCGCATGCGGACAAAACCAAAGATAAAAAAAGAGCCGTAAATACAAAAATTGCTGTTGTTGTGCGATACCTGTTTTTAAGTTCTAAAGACATACGCTCCCCCTACTGTTATATGGTTAACACGGGATTGCAGACAGCTTAAGGTTCCATTACAAGCCTGAAACCTATATTGCAGTACCTGTAATCCGGTTTTTCTTTCCCCCGGTATGCGGCGCGGCAATACCTTGCGCTGGAATACCAGCTTCCCCCTTTAAACACTCTGTAAATATCTCCTTTGTTTCCGGTTTTTCCAGCAGGCGCGCCTTTTGGGTCCGTCACCGTGCAATCCGGGTATGGGCCGTAAATATCGTTGCACCACTCATAGACATTCCCATCCATGTCATATAACCCGATGTCGCTTGGCGGAAAACTGCCTGCTGGCGTGGTTGTTCCCCTGAATTTTCCCGCTGGGCAGCCTTTAAGCGGAAAGTTTCCATCATAGTTGGCGATATCGGTTGGAAGACAATCGGTTTTCGGGAAAAGTGCAGAGCGCACTATGTTGATGCTGTCAACAACTATATTATTCTTTTCAGCACCAAGCCTGCAGGCATATTCCCACTCTGCTTCCGTCGGCAGCCTGTATCTTTTGCCCGGCTCCAGCTTGTTCAGTTTTCTGATGAACTGCTGCACATCGTTCCAGGAGACGTTTTCCACAGGGCAGTTATAACCGCACGATTTGAATCTTGATGGGTTGGCATGCATTACAGTTTCCCACTGTCTCTGGGTAACCTCGGTTGTCTGCATGTAAAACCCCTTCGTGATTTTCACCTTGTGAAGAGTCTCATCATCAAACCGTCCTGTTGCATTCGATGGGCTGCCCATGAGGAAACTGCCGGGCGGCACATACACAAACTGCATTTTCAGTCTGTTGGTTATGTAATTTTGCGTAGGCGCAGGTTTTCTGTCAGCACATGAGGCAAGGAGTGCCACCATGCAGACAATGGCCGGGAAAAAGATCGCCTTTTTCATGCCCTGCACAACATCTCCCTCTGTTTTGAATTTAACAAGCCCCTCATCTTATAACGGGCCAAACCTTATGGCTGTAAAACAGAATCATATTACAATTAACAATGGGTAAAAACAAGGTTTTTGACAAACTTTCCAGCTTTGCTTAATCTGTCTTTACCTCAAGCCGCATCAGCGCTTAAACAGTCTTGTATGGAAAGAGAAAGTTCGGTTAAGGGGTAGGTCCTGATTTATCCAAACCGATATCGAGGTACAGGGATGCAAGGTCATCGGCCAACCGTTCCCATGAAAAACGCTCCGCCCTTTTTCTGCACTCTGTGGCCATCCTTGTACGTTTACCGGTGTCTGCGAGTTTTGTCAGAACCTTTGCCATATTACCCGGCCGGGCATCGTTTGGCAAAACATATCCATGTATGCCCGGTTCTACGATATCCTTTGCGCCAACGTTTTCAGAAATAATAACCGGCAAACATGCAGCCATGGCTTCCAGCACTACCATGCCGAAAGTGTCGTATACCGAGGGCATGGCAAGTGCGTCGCAAGCCAGATAATAGGGCACCACATCCTGCTGCTCACCGGCAAACTTAACAAGGCCGCCTATCCCGCAATTCTCAGCCAGCCGGCTGTATTTTTTTGCATCCCCTTTGCCGACAACCAGAAGACCAGGAACTTTACCGGTTTTTCCGTTTTGTTTCAATTCGGCTATACCCCTTACAACAAGGTCAAGCCTTTTTACTTCGAAATTCATGCCAACAAACAGAAGCACAAGATCATCTCCGGAAAAACCATGCATGGCCCGGATTTCCATGCGGCATCGTTCCCGGTCATATCGATCAAAACGTTCCAAAGAAACACCGGGATAGGCCAACCTTATTTTTCCCTTTGGCACATTGTAAAGTCTTTCAAGCTCCCTTGCCACAAGAGAAGAGACGGGCATTATTTTTTTTAAGCGATGGCAGGTAACACCTTTTTTTTCTACCCATGCAGTTGCCAGGTCAAACAACCCAGGGGCCTTACGCCTTACGTTGCGGCGCCATGCCAGGTGGGGTATGCCATGAAAGGAGAGGATATCCATCGCAAATATCCTTTCATGGCTGTGCACCACGTCAAAATTCCATTTTTTCAAAAGCCTTGCGGCAAACCAGGCAAAACTGATCGGTTCCAACCAGCGCGGAAACCGGATAATCGGTACATGGTGGAAAGCTATCGGCTCATCCCCGGACTTCCAACGGTTGGCAAAAACGTGCATATCGAACTCATCGCGAACAGACAGCCGTTTGGTAAGTTCGGAGGCAAACCCTTCGGCGCCGCCGAGCAGTCCGTATTTCGGTATGACTACTGCTATTTTGAGTGGTTTCATAGTCCCGTCGATGGGTGGGCTTTGTTGTGTAAAATTGTCATTGCCCTGGCACATCCTGTTGCCATATTGCAGGTGGACATAAAGATCAATTTACTATTATGCCTTTTACACTTCAACCGGGTATTGAAAAAAAGGTAAAAACAGGTATGATGTCTTTTTTAGTTAACCCGAACATTTCAAGGATGGATACACATTCAAGCATAAACGGGCTTTAAAAAGGTTTTAAAAAAATATCCTAAAAAGAACCATTGTAATGCAGCGGGTCATGCCGTGACCGTAGACATAATTATCCCGACTTACCATAGATATGAGCTGCTGGCCGAAACCCTGGAAAGCGTTTGTTCCCAGACCTATTCCGACTGGGAATGCTGGATAGCCGAAGACGGGAAAAGTGAAGAGACCAGGGGAGTGGTTGAGCCGTTTTTAAAGGACAGGCGATTTCACTATCTGCCGGGGCCGCACGTGGGAACACCTGCTGCTCCGCGCAACAGGGCAATAGAAGCCGGCAGGGCCCCGCTTATAGCGTTCCTGGACGACGATGACATCTGGCTCCCTGAAAAGCTTGAAAAACAGGTCGCATTCATGAGCGCCCACCCGGATTGTGTGCTGCTTGGCTCTAACGCCTTCATAATGAAGGATGGGCAGGATCACCAAAAAGACCGGCTCCCCCTGTATTTCAAAAAAGCGCCTTTTGGCAAGGTGCCTTATAAGAAACATGTAAGGGACGATTATTTTATAAATTCATCCGTGGTGATGAGACGGTCTGCGCTTAAATTTGCAGGGCTTCAGAACGAACGTCTTCACAAGGGGCCGGATGGTGAAGATTACGATCTGTGGCTAAGGGCAGGGGCCCTTGGTGAGATGTGGCTGATGGACAGTCCGCTTGTCGTTTACAGGGAGTTTGCCACAAAGAGTTCCGCTTCCAATGCAAGCCGTTCAAGGCGGCGCAGTGATGCCTACCATGTAAGGTTTAAAATTTACAGCTCGGCCATGAACGGTGTGGGCGATATGCCGAGCCCTTTGTTTTTTCCGGAACATGACCGCCAGTACCGGTTATGCCTCCGGGAGATGATGTTCCACGCCGCAGGCCCACGGTTCCTTGGCAGGATGCGGCACAGAATATGGTCTTCCCTGGCAGATACATTCTGTTTTCCGCCCACAAAGTCCGGGCTTAGCAGGAGAGCCTTGAGAGCTTTTGCCGCGTGTAAGGCACGGTGGCCGAAACAGCAAAACCGGTCAACCATCGAATGCGTGGTGTTTTCCAAGGACAGGGCCCTTCAGCTTCACGGCCTGTTAGCCACATTAAGAGAAAAGGTTCGGCCGGCGGTGCCTGTTCACGTGCTTTACACCGCGTCATCCGATGCCCACCATGCGGCATACCGGGAATTGGCTGAAATGGCAGGAAAGGATGACATACGCTTCATCCGACAGGAAACCCCCGGCTCATTCAGGCGTGATCTGCTTGAGATTCTCTTTGCCATGAAATGCGATTTGATCTTTTTCCTGGTTGACGACATCCTGTTTACCGAACCGGTGGACCTTGGCGAACTGTTGCGTTACGATCCGGATCGGTTTGTCCCTACGCTTCGGATGGGCCGGAATCTTTCCCGCTGTTATGTTCTCCAGTCCCCGCAGCCGCTTCCGCAGTTTTTAACTCTTCCTGACCAGGAGAAAGGAACTATAGTCTGGAAATGGAATCAGGGGGACCTGGACTGGGGGTATCCACTTTCGGTTGACGGCCACTTTTTTTCGCGGCGTGAAATTGCTGCAATGGCCGCCCTGGTGAGTTTTAACGCGCCCAACACCTTTGAAGACGCATTGCAGGTTTTCAGGCCCTGGTTTGACAACCGTTTCGGGGTTGGATACGAAAAATCAAAAATTATAAACATTCCCTGCAACCGGGTGCAGAAGGAGAGGGAAAATCTTTCAGGAGAGCTTGATCCTGACATGCTGCTGGAACGGTGGCAGCAGGGTTACCGGATCGATTATGAAAAGCTGTACGGGTTTGTGAACGAAAGCGCACACCAGGATATGCCTCTGCCGCTGATACAGCGCAAATAATAAGTCAGGCCCAATGGCCGGTCTTTAAAAAGATTGGAACGGATATGATAAACATAAAGCTGTCCCATCCACAGTGGCCTCTTGCAAGACAGACGCCAGGCAGTAGCGGAGTGTGGGGAAACTGCCGTTTTTTCTGTAATACTCCTGTTGAACGTTGCGATTACTGGTTTGTTCTGGAAGGAATAGAAGGAAAAAAAGAGACCACGCTGTGCCCGAAAGGGCACACCGTGCTTATAACATGTGAACCCCCCACGTTGAAAACATACAAGACCGACTTTCTGCGGCAGTTTGGCGCCGTAATTACATGCCACAGGGATATCGATCATCCCAACCCGGTTTTTCAGCAGTCAGGCCTGCCGTGGCATGTGGGAAGAAGGCAGAAAAACCATGTGAACCTCTCATTTTCAAAAGACTATGACGAACTAAAGGGGATGAATGAGATCCAAAAGACCAAAATGCTCTCTGTGATAACATCGGCCAAGTTGGTCAGCGAGGGCCACCGCAAGAGGTTTGAGTTTGCAAAACTGTTAAAGGAATATTTCGGGGACGACATCGATCTTTTCGGCCGGGGGATAAACGAGATAGAGGACAAGTGGGATGCACTTGCACCGTACCGCTACCATGTAGCTGTTGAAAATTGCCTGGTGGATGATTACTGGACGGAAAAGCTGGCTGACGCCTTTCTGGCCGGGTGTTATCCCATATATTACGGGTGCCCTAATATCTCTCGCTATTTTGACCCTGGCTCTCTTACAACGATAGATATAAACAGGCCAGAAGAGGCGATAGCCGCGATAGAATCATGCATAAAAGAGAACAGGTATGAAAACTCAAGGCGGTTGATATATGAATCCAGGGAGAAAGTGTTGGACAGGCACAACCTGTTTGCGATGATCGCCGAGTATGTCGAAAGTGCGGAAAAACAGGCAGATAAACGGCCTTTTGTGAAAACCACGATACACAAGGAGCCTTCAGATTCAAACCTTCTTTACCGGTTCAAACGCACTTTGCTGAATCTTACGACCTGACATTACGACTGGTTACTGTTTCCGCCTGTATTGGGAACTGCTTAGTGTCATTAGTATTCAAAAATCGGTTTCCGCTCCAAGCGTACTGTTGTATGCCGCACCTGTCTGCATGCAACGCACAGGCAGGCAGGGAAGCCCGCAGTTTGACACCCAGGATTGTGGAAAAAGGCCATTTATGGATGGGAACTACTTAAGCCTCACCGTTTCAGGAAGTCTCCTTGACAGGATCTCCACGGCGGTTTCCACCATCTCTTCAACCACCTTTGCAGCCGGCTTTATATCATGGATAAGGCCGGAAACCTGGCCTGCGAATCCGCTGACATATTCATCATTACCTGAACGGATAAACCCAAGAAGCAGGGCTGATGACAGCAGTACCTGGAACGGAAAGGGCAGCGGCTCAAGGCCTGAAGCATCCCACAGGTCGTGGAACCTGGTAACGTTGGCCCGTGATGTTTTACCGGTAAACAGTTTGCTTACGCGGGTATCCTCGTCTGTAGAGGAGAGTATGCGTTTTTTACACAGTTCCATTGCGCCGCCCTCGTTGGTCGCAAGGAACCGCGTTCCGACCCATACCCCTATGCATCCCATTGCCAGGGCAGCGGCCAGTCCCCGGCCGTCGCCTATGCCGCCAGCCGCAAGCACCGGAACCGGGTGGGCGGCATCAATTGCCTGGGGCAAAAGGGCCATGGTACCGATCCTGCCGGTGTGCCCGCCGCCCTCATGCCCCTGGGCAGCCACGAGGTCAACGCCGGATCTTGCGACCCGTCCGGCGTTTTTAGCGTTACCGACTACGGCCAATACCTTCATGCCCGCGGCATGCGCCTTTTCAACCATGAATTCCGGGTTGCCCAAACCAGACGCAAACAGAGGCACCTTTTCCTCGATGCAGATATCAACAGCTGCCCTGGGATTCATGGTGGTCGTATCTGTAGGCACTTCCACATCATCCAGAGAAGGGAAATTCATCTCTTTTGCAATTTTCCGGTACCACGCCTTGTGTTTCTCAGGAAGCATTTCAATTACCTGGGCAAGCGTCAGACGCTCGCCGGCTGACATGCCTGCTCCGGGAAGATTTTTGGGCAAAAGCAGGTCAACGCCAAAAGGCTTGTCGGTTTTTGATTTTATCTGCCTGATAGCTGTCCGCAATTCATTTAAGGTAAAACCGGCTCCTCCAAGAACCCCCAACCCGCCGGCCTCTGAAACCGCCACAACCAGCTCAACCGGAGCGCCGTTAGGCTCGCCGATCAGGGTCGGCCCCATGCCGGCACTGATGATAGGATACTCGATTCCAAGCATGTCACACAGGGGTGTACGCAAAACCGGCCGTGCCATAATTGTTCCCTCCTGAGATTAAAAAACAACCCCGAATCAAAAAAACATCAAATTTTTACGAACCGCTTTTATCAGTACTCTGTCTGACTATCTCCTTTAACCCCTTGCGTTCATTTGCCAGGGCATCGGTTAAGACAGAGGAGTTCCTGTATTCGATGAGCTTCTTTATATCCATGGCAACATCATAATTGACCGAGCATATCTGCCGCGCGATCTCTTTCGCCCTTGGCATGAGCTTATCCGGCGCCACCACTTCATTAACAAGACCGCATCGCAGGGCAAGGTCTGCCGATATGAACCGGCATGTCAGGGAAAACTGTTTTGCCATGCGCTGTCCAACAGCCTGCTGCAGCAGCTGTGTCATGCCCCAGCCCGGCCTTATTCCCACCTTGGCGTGGGTATCGGCAAAGGCCGCATTTTCCGAGGCTATCAAAAAATCGCAGTTTAAGGCCAGCTCGAATCCGCCGGTTATGGCGTATCCGTTTACCGCTCCGATTATGGGTTTCTCACAGGCCCCCATCACGTCCACCATATCCCGGCCGTCGCCTCTTGGGTCGATCAGGTTGTCCGTGGCAAGGCAGTCAAGGTCCAGACCGGAGCAAAACGCTTTTCCGTTGCCGGTAATTATCGCCACCTTTATGGCACTGTCTTCCGCAACCCGGTCGATGGCGTCGTACAACCCTTTTAGCAATGCCTCGTTTATCGCGTTGCGCCGTTCCGGCCTGTTAAGAGTGATAAGCGCCACGTCATCTTCACATTCGAACAATACCGGCTGTTCCATTGATCTTCTCTCCTGTCTTTGTTTCATAAAACAATCTTCCCGGCAACAAACCTTTTCATTAACACAACGATAAATTGTGCACCATACAAAAGAGGCCGGTGATTTTGAGATTGAAAAAAATGTTGGACTCTTATATCATCCCTTTCCGAAAATTATATCCCAAAATCAAAAACATTCAAAGGAGTCGTCCTGTCATGAGTCGTGTCTTGTTCTTGAGCCCCCCCTTTGTTGAAGGCTTCACCAGAAATGCCCGATGGGCGGCAAAATCCCGGGGGAGGGTACAGCGGCATCCTGATTATCTGCTTACCGCTGCCGCAGTGGTTGAGGCGGGCGGACACGATGTTAAGTATATAGAAGGGACAGCGCTGAATATTCCTGAGGATGAAATAATTGCTCAGGCGAAGGATTTTGCGCCGGATATGTTGGTTATACTGGCGACAACCCCCAGTATCTATAATGATATCGAGTGGGCCGGAAAGATAAAAGAAAAAACCGGATGCCTGACTGTACTGGTGGGCCAGCATGTCAGTGCTGCAGTGGAAAACAGTTTTGAAATAAGCAACGGCGCAGTGGATGTAATAGCAAGAAGAGAGTATGACTACCAGTTAAAAGAGCTTGCCGATAACCGTCCCCTTACGGAGATTAAAGGTCTTTCCTATCTGCAAAACAACGAAATATGTCACAATCCGGATGCCCCTTTAATTGATGTCAACGAGTTGCCTTTTCCTGCGTGGCACCATATAAAACCGGAATGGTACCCCGCCTTTGGCAAACGCTCCCCCTATCTGACACTTATCTCCGGACGGGGGTGCAACAACCGCTGCACCTTCTGCCGGGATCCCCAGATAATGTATGGCCGTAAACTGAGAACCCGTGATCCCAGGCTGGTGGTGGATGAAATCGAATACGATTACAAGCTTTTTCCCGACCTGGCGGAGATAATGATTGAAACCGATACGTTTACCGCCTCCCCAAAACATGTACAAGGGGTATGCGAAGAGATACTCCGACGCAATCTAAAGATCAGCCTCTCCACAAACGCACGTGTCGACTGCAAGGTTGAGCTGTTTCCTTTGATGAAAAAAGCCGGTTTTCGGTGGTTGAATGTTGGTTTTGAATTTGGAACAAACGAGCAGTTGAAAGCGGTGAAAAAAGGCACCACAATAGAGCAGGCAAGGCGTTTCGCCATCGCGGCCAAAAAGGCCGGGTTGAAGGTCCATGGATGTTTTATGATCGGCGCTCCTGGCGAGACCAGGGAAAGCGCCTTAAAAACCATTGCGTTTGCCAAAAGTATACCCATGGATACAGTCCAGTTTACCGGTATCACTGTTTACCCGGGAACGGAGATGTATGAACAGGCTAAACAGGAAGGCTGCCTGATCACCAAAGACTGGACCGAATGGCTTAATCCGGCCAAGGAACAGATAACAAATTTAAGGTATGAGAACCTGACCACAGAGGAAATAAACGAGTTGGTGGACAAAGGGCTAAAGGAGTTTTACCTGCGTCCCTCTCAAATATGGCGAATTGCCAAGGGCATTCGCACCTGGGGAGATGTTAAATCCAAGTTTTATGGTTTTTTGAAATTTCTGGATTATACCACCGGGAAGTCTCCTTCACCATAATAAATGATACCAAGGCAGTTGAGAGAGCAATGAATTTCAATACCTGAGTCAAGAGTGGTATCGTTTTATGTCAGATTCTAACTGTAAAACCATTCAAGAAATAAACAAGAACGTAAAATGGGCGGAATGGAGCCATTATCAACGCCCCTTGAGTCAACGAGCTATTCATGCAAAGGTTTTACGAATCCTCAGAAGAAAACACCCAGGGAAATTGTTGGAAATCGGAGCCTGTAATGATTTACTGCTCAAAGAATGTCAAAAAATGGGGTGGGATGTTGTTGGTCTTGATCTTTCAGAAAATACTTCAGAACTGATCGTTCAGCATGATGCAACCGAGCCATTACCTTTCCCTGAAAAGTTTGATTGTATTGTTGCCTTGGAGGTTATCGAGCATCTTGTTGATACGGATACTTTTCTTGAGAATATGGCTGACGGACTGAAGCCCGGTGGGGTGCTAATATTGTCCACACCGAACCTCTTATTCTGGATAAATCGTTTATTAATGTTTTTCGGGCAAAAGCCTAAAATCTGTTATGAGGATTACCATGTCCGCATGTTTGTTTGGAAGGACCTGAAGCAAAGGCTGGAAAAACGTTTTGCTATATTGAAAGTTTTCGGTTCACATGTTCTGGTTGGTCCATGGTATGCTAACTGGGCAAAAATATTTAGTTGGCTTGGCGACTATCTACCAACAATTTCAGCACATTTTATTGTGGTGGCACAAAAACAACCAGAAACTCATTCTATCCATTCAACCGATAAGGCACTTTCATAAAAGGGACAAGAAAGGCGCCCATAACAAATCCCCAGTATGTAAACAAAAAACGATCCAAAAAAACCACGGGGAAAGCGACTTCAGGGGCAATCCCGAAACTTTGAAAAACAATCATCCCGCTTATCTCGGTAACCCCAAGGCCGCCCAGACTTATCGGAAGAACCGTAACTGAATAGGCCAGGCTTGGTATCAGCAACAGTGAAAAAAAATTAAAAGACACGCCGAACGCCAAAAGCAGCAACCACAACCGCAGGCTCTCCAGAACAACATTCGAGATTACCAGCACGGTCAGGATAAAATAAGATTTTTTTTTGCTAAGTAACAGTCGAAAATGGTCTCCAACTTTGCCTGCGAATATTTTTAGTTTTTTCGAAAAAGTTTTTGAAAATCGGTCGAGGAACAACAACACGGGCTTTAAAATGAAAGCCATTTTCAAATGAGGAAAAATCAATATTAAAACCGCAATAGAATACACCACATAAGCCAGCACAGCCAGAAGAATTACACCTATATAGCCCTTGGGCAGCAAGGAAGAAAAAAATACCACTCCTAAAAGCGTTAATAAAATACGACGTATATTCTGGGTTATTGCCGTCAGAATAACAAACGCGAGCCCTTTTTCCACAGGGATACGGCCCTGACTGAAGCTATAAAGCCCCCATGGTTCTCCCAGCAATCCCCCTATGTTAGCGGGTGTGAAGTTCGCTATATAATTGCTTACAAAAAAAGCTTTTAGCATCTCCACGTATAATGTTTTTTCAAGAAGACTTAAAAGCCCTTTTCTCACCCAAATCACCCAGAGCACACTGCCAAAGGAGACAGAAGCTGCCAGTAATAGGAATATATAGTCGCATCCTTGAAGGTTGGACCAGGTTTTATTTAAATCTATTTTGGTTAGGGCAATACCCAGCAATAAAACGCCGATCGCTGCTTTAAAAATAGTTTTACAGTTTATTTTCATGTGATTTGCATCATGTCACGGATTGCTTGAATAAGGCTGTCCCGTGTATATTTTCTTGGTGATGGTACAGGAATATCCTCTATATGGTGAATAAGCACGTCAAGTTCATTGACGTCGAACACGATTTTTATGCTCAGCTTATCTCCCCATCCCTCAACATGTTCAAGCTGATGGTCATTGATATGTTCGCCATATTTCGCCATCCGCGGAACCAGTATACAGCGTTTCTGATGCAGGATCAGGTCCATGGTGGTTCCGGTGCCTGCATGACTGATCACCAGATCGGCCTGCTGAAGATAGGCCAGATAATCTTTATGATTTAGCGTCTCAAAGTATCGGGCATTTCTGGGTTTGTAGCCCTGGCAGCCTGTTTGCATAATAATCGGTTCCCTGTAGCTGGCCGCGAGCTGATCCATTTTTTTTATCAGGCGGTCAAACGGTTTGGAAACACCAACAGTCACAAAGATCATATAACGGCTCCATGGTATTCCGCTTTTTTCCCGTAAGAATTCAACAGTTCTCTGCTTTGGACAAAAAACCGGTCGGACAGCAAATACAAAATTTTTCCGGTTGAAGAGGGGCTGTTAAACCGCCCGATATGTTCGATATACAACAGCTTGATCCGTAATAGTTTCCCCACAATAAAGACGGGAATGGCCAAATCTCCACCACCGGTGGAAATAAGCAGGGTCGGTTTCCGGTTTCGAAGAATACGATAGGCACTTACAATGCTTTGCAGAAACCATTGTACATGCTGCAACAACGAATGATCACTGCTGTATTTGGGCAAAAAAGAAACACCTGGAAGACCGCTGGTATTTTCAGCCCTGTGTGTTATAAAAAAATGCGTCATATCCTGGTAGGCATCCTTTAACAATTGCATTTCCGTAAGGTGCCCGCCTGGTGAACAGATCAGTCCGACTACGGGATTGCCCTTAAAAGCCCTTCTCATGTGTAGTGCCTTAAGTTAGGATCAATAAAGGAGAGCGCTCCCTCGACCTGTTCCCGGGTGGGGGCAAGTGAGAGGAAAGCGATGATCCCATTTATCGTATGCTTGGGCTGAGCCAGTAATGTATCGAAGTTGACGTACATATGCGGTTGATTCATGACGACCGAGTCGACCAGAATATAAAATGATGTAACCAGATGTTTCATGTCTTCTTTTGTCATGCCAATGCTTTTTAAGTTGTTTAATACATGCGCCAATAAGTTGAAAAGATAACCTTTTTTTAAATAATAGAACATTGCAGCAAAGCGCTGTCTGGAGAATCGTTCATTGATTTTGTTGTATCGGGAATCAACATGACGTTCAATATTTCTTTTCACCACAATAAAAAAGGGATTAGATAAAAATTGCTGAAAGACCGGCACCAACAGGCTTAACAATGGTTCCTTGACTCCCCAATGGTTTCCCTGGTTTTGTCGGTGGCGAATCAGTGTTTCAAAATCCCACTTATATTTTTCTCCTATACTGAGCAAACAAGAATGATCCAAGGTACAATGATTTAGCGACTGGAGATGATACAAAGTCCATATCTTTGCACAAACTTTTGAAAAATCTTCATCTTCATAAAATCCTTTAGGATTTAACTGCTGGGCGGGCTTTAAGTTCATGCCCATATTGATTCCCAACCGATGCAAAATGCCGGCTACGCAGGATGATCCACTACTGGAATAGCACATGACTATGACTTCTTTTACTGCTGGATGGTTGTCGGGACTCAACGTATTCAAGGTCACCTCTCATTATCTGTTGTTCAAGATGTGTTTTTACGGTATGTTAGGCTATACATGAGAGAAAGGCAACGATTATATGATATTCACCATTGTCATTCCCACCTACAATTCCTGTCGAGTGTTACAGCGATGCCTTGAGGCTATTAATAATATCGATTATCAGGACTTTGAAACCATCGTGGTGGACGACGGTTCCACTGACAATACTGCCGTTATGGTCCGGCAATATCCATGGGTCAAATACATCAGGCAGCCAAACCAGGGGCCTGCCGCTGCCAGAAATAACGGGGCAGCAGCCGCTTGCGGAGAACTGATTTTCTTTACCGATGCAGACTGTATAGTGCCGCCGGATATACTCACCAGGTATGCTCCGCACTTTATGAGCAGCGACATTGCCGGTATGGGGGGAGGGTATAGGACATTTAACGCAGACAGACCTGTGGCAAGATATGTGGGTCTGGAAATACAGTTCCGCCATCAGCTTGCCCGGCCTGGCCAAACCAAAGCTTTTGGTACCTATAACTGTGTTTTTAGAAAAAAGATTTTTCTTGCGGCCGGCGGTTTCGATACCGTATTCAAACATGCCTCAGGCGAAGATTTTGATTTTTGCTACCGGCTGGTTGAAAAAGGCTACAAGCTGGATTTTGACCCGAATATTTTTGTCTATCATGAGCACCCGGACAGCATCAGCAAATATCTTAAACAACAATACAAACGGGGAGTCACCCGGACCAGAAACATCTTGCGGCACAAACAAACCGCTGTTTCCGATAATTATGTTGAAAAAAGCGTCAAGTGGCAGCCACCGCTGATGGCTGGGATTATCCTGGGATTTTTTCTCATGTTCTTTTGGCCGGTTACCGGAATCACCTGCATCTTTCTGTGCGCCGGGTTGTTGCTGCTATCCAATATGGCTTTTTACCGGTTTATGGCAAAAAACGACCCCGGCCTGTTGCCATTGACAATTCTGCTTTCATTCCTGAAACCGCTTACATGGAGCCTGGGGGCCGCCAGGTATCTGCTTGAAAAGAAATGATTGCCGGCCGGCTGTGGCAGTTACATCTGTCGCAGGTTTATCCCTGCGCTTATCATCTCCACCAGCTTCGAATCACGATTTTTGCAAAATTCAATCCGTAAAGCCAGTCTCTGCCCTTTTTGCTTTTGCCGTATTTGCGTTTTAATATGGTTACAGGCGCCTCGCAGATGCGAAAGCCGCCCTTGGCCGCATTGATGATCAACTCGCTGGTATGGAACTGGTCCTCATCCAGGGGAATGCGCCGGACCACGTCCATTTTAAATGCCCGAAAGCCGCTGGATGGATCCGTAATCTTAAGGCCGGTAAGCCGGTTGATGATAAAGCTGAAGAAATAAACGCCGGCCAGCCGGAACAGGCTGTCCTTTTCCCGCGCTCCCAGAATGCGGGACCCGATAACTATATCACACCTGTCTTCCATCAGAGGCGCAAGCAGGACCGGGATCTCTTCGGGGTTGTGCTGTCCGTCGGCATCCATAGTAATACAGATCTCCACATCGGCTTTCTGTAGAATATCATAACCTATCCGAAGGGCAGCGCCCCCCCCCCTGTTTATCGGGCTTCTTACTGCAAAAGCGCCGGCAGCCACGGAGCACCCGTAGGTGTCATCATCGCTTCCGTCGTCAACCACCACCACGCCTATTTTTAAGTCGTCTATTTTTTTCGGTATTTTGGGCAGCACTTCCCTAAGGTTATGCTCTTCGTTCAAGGCGGGGATCAGTACCGCAGCGCGGCAGCCGGAAAGGTAATAAAGGAAGCTCTTGTGAGGATAAGCGCAAACCATAGAACCGTCACAGCCAGTATGAGAAGGGCAAGGAGCCTTCCACGCTCGGCTCCTTCAAGGGCAAACATTCGCTGCAGAACATCAACCAGGGCCGGGGACAATGACACGGCCGTCAGAAAAATTCCTGAGCCGGCAAAAAGCATGAAATTGAACCGGTTCCATTTCTGTCCGCGGAAGATGCGAAAACTCAAAAGAAAAAGCATGATACCTGCCATCATGCCGAGTATTCTGAGAGTTGACATGCTGCCTCCCCTTATCGATCCCAAATCGGATTCATCCTGCTTTTATATAAATGACAAGTACTGATGAAGTCAACCGGCAAAACAGGGATGTGCTGTCGGATAAATGGCTGTTTGCCTGCTTTTGTTGCATATGAAAAGTTTATGCCATGTCGGTTTTCGCTATAAACCCGGGGAGAGGGAAGTGGTGGGCGCGACAAGACTCGAACTTGTGACCTCTGCCGTGTCGAGGCAGCGCTCCAACCAACTGAGCTACGCGCCCATGCAGCAAGTACCGTTATATTTAAACGGCGGTGCGGGCGGTGTCAAGCATAAAAAAACAGTATTTGCTGCACTTTCTCCCGTATTGACTTATGCGGTCACCCCGGGGTAATAGTATCCACATGGTAAACACGCAGCCTGAAGATCAAACCATTTTTTCCGTCATGACCATAAATATTCGTTTTGGCCTGGCCCGTGATGGTCAGAACGCATGGGAAAGGCGAAAGGATGCCTTTGTGGGGCTGTTTGAAAAATACAGGCCCGATTTTATATGCATGCAGGAAGTAAACGGGTTTCAGGCTGATTTTTTCACCTGCCTGCTCTCCGAATATGGCTCCATTGGCAGACGCCTGCCGGCACCTGCCATGTGGCAGGACGTGCTCATCTTCTATAAGAAAAGATGGAAATGCCTTCGCCACCAGAGGTTCTTCCTGAGTGACACGCCGGATGTCCCGAGCAGAATGCCGGAAAGCAAATGGCCGAGACAGTGCGTAATGGGAGAGTTTGCCAGGGGAAACGCCCGTGTCGTATGCACGAACACCCATTTTGATTTTGACACCCGGGCCCAGGTGAAAAGCGCTGCCATCCTGCTCGATCGGCTGGAGACGTTTGCATCTGCCGGGGCTCCGACTGTTATCACCGGCGATTTCAACGCGGGTCCTGGCAGCAGGTGTCACACCGCCTTCACCGATCCTGCCCTGGTAAGCCCTCCCTTTTCAGATGTTTTTGCCGACAGCAGAACCGGGACATATCACGGTTTTACAGGAAAGCCGCTCTCTGAAAGGATCGACTGGATATTGTGGAGAAACATGAAAGGCCCTGTGGAGAGAAATATCATAATGGAGAGCTTTGACGGCACCTTTCCATCCGATCACTTTCCTGTTTATGCCGTGTTTGGAATTGGCATACAATTCCGGCCTGGATAGGTTTTGTTGATTCGTAAAACAAGCGTTTGACAAGGAGTGGATTTGTTTTTCATTGGTATAAATACTGCTTCACCCGGCCGAAACGCTGTGTGTGCCATAATCCGGAAAAGGCTGAAAAATGCCCGCAATCACTATTGCATAAAAAAGCTCTTTGAGATTCAGCCTTCCGTTATTGTGGAAACTGTCGAAACTCTTTACGATAACCCTGAATATACCGTACGAAAAAGGGTGTTCAGCCAGGACAGACGGCCGAAAAAAGATGTGAATGCACGCCCCAAAATAGTGTTATGCCATAGGCAGGGGGATGGTGATATCGCGGAGAGACTTCGCACAAAAGGAATTCCAGTGGAAAACATGCTGGTCACAACCAGCGGGACTCGCTCGTCCGGTGGGCTTACACGTCCAGGCGAAGGGCGCAACCATTTTGTGCCGGAACGTGAATTGGCAGAATTTTTTTCATCCATCCTGCAGCAGGAACGCCTGGTGGCAGATATCAAACAGCCTGACAAAAACACTCTTGCCGGAGAAATGGCTGAATTGATGACCGGTTCGGATCTGTTGAATATATGGGAAGCAAACGCTGTTAAGAGGGATATTCTCCTGGCAGTGGCAGCTCCTGTCTGGTTTCGCGAGACCATTCGCTATTCAAGGGCATATCGCACCGGTGCCCGTAATATGCGCCAATTTATTTAATCTGAAGTACTGTCGAAATCCTGTCGACTTGTCCCGAAATAAGCAATGACCGGTTCAGCTATGCTTGTCGAGCAGGTCGCATATTATAGCCACACCCTGGTCGAGGGAAACACGGCTTGTATTGATAACTACGTGGTACAGCTCAGGGCTGTCATAGTCCTTCCTGCCGAATTTGGAATAGAGATTTTTCCTCCGTTTTTCGTCATCCTTAACGAGCTGGAGTGCTTTTTTGTCCGAAAGGTTGTAATGCTTTTGCATAAATTTTATCCGGTCCTTTTCGTCGGCTATGAGCAAAACATGAATGGCGTTATCCCAATCTGAAAGGATATACTGCCCACCGCGGCCAAGAATTACCACTTTATCTTTTTTGGCAAACCCGGTTATAACCTCCCTTAGTTTCTCAACATAGATGTCTTCATCCATGTAGCCGATTTTATCCCCGGTCAGGCGTTCCATGTAGTCTTTACTAATCATGCTGGATATCATCTTTGATATGAGTCCTCCGCCTGACCGTTCGATATTTTTTATCGTGTTTGGGGTAACCCTGGCTATTCTTGCAAGTTCCTGAATGAGAGCGTCGTCAAGGAATTGGTAGTCAAGTTTTTTGGCGATCATTGCTCCCAGCGTCCGACCGCCTGCTCCGAACTGGCGTGCTATGGTTATTATGGCCATACGACTCTCCCTGCTAACTGTTATATATATGTATTGTTGTTTTTTAATGCTTACATCAAAAACACGGGTCGTTACAATACCCTATTTGATTCCTGAAATCCAGTTCTTTGTAATGGCCAAAATGGCCTTGGCTAAATTATTTTCGGGGCAGCCTGCCTGATTCGGCAGCCAAGCTCCCTGGCCTGTTTGCCGCAGAACCTGATATATCACGTTGTGCCTGTGCTCCTCCATGGGCATATACTATGACTATTGGGCCTGGCATGTAATATGCGTACAGCAAGCCTGCGTTCATTCCTTGACACCTCTATGCCCGGGTGTATAAATATTTGGACTATGGACAGGCGGTTTACTTGCAGTATGCAGTACCGTCCGGGAAAGGTTCAGACCCGACTGTGGTGAGGCCGGGTGTCATTTAATAGACGCCATTGATTTGGCTGCTGTTTTAGAGAAAGATACGTTATGATACGTATAGGCGCTTTGATTTCGGGAAGCGGGACAAACCTGGCCGCTATTATGCGGGCCTGCGATGAGGGCAGGATAGACGGCAAAGTTGTTTTTGTCGGTTCCGACAAGCCTGATGCCGCAGGCCTTGATAAGGCGGCCAAAAAGGGGCTGCCCACTTTTGTGGTGAATTATAAAGAGATTATAGAGTCCTATAAAAAAGACCCGGACTCTGCGGATTTGCCCCAAGATTTTGATATTGATGTTATCGCGGCCAGGATGGGTTTGCCAGGGGATGGCACCTTTTCCGATCGTGACCGGGCTTTTCTTGTCACAAGAGCGATTGCCGAGGCCAGGCTGCTTGCAAACATGGCAAAGTGGGATTTTGATCTTCTTGTCCTTGCCGGTTTTATGCGTAAGCTGACTCCCTATTTTATCGACAGGGTCAATATCGACCCTCTGCACCCGCGCATAATGAACATCCATCCGGCCATTCTCCCCTCATTCCCCGGCACGGACGGCTATGGCGATACCTTTCGTTATGGATGCAGGGTCGGTGGATGCACGGTCCATTTCATAGATTACGGTGAGGATACAGGGCCTATCATTGGACAGAGATGTTTTTCGATAACCCCGGATGACACCATCGAAACCGTGAAAGAAAAGGGTCTTATGCTCGAATGGGAGCTGTATCCTGAGTGCATTCAGCTTTAACCGGTAATATGGGCCCTGTTTTACTTGAAATACCAGGTTTTGACAGACCGCTTGGCCTCTATCTTCATGATGAGAGGGATGCGTGTGTCTCCGGCTACATACGGGAGCACAGGATATGGGAGCCTTATGAAACCTCCCTGGTGATGAAATATCTCAAGCCGGGCAGCGTATTCCTGGATATCGGCGCTAATATCGGTTATTACGCTGTTCTTGCATCGGCCATCGTGGGCAGCAAGGGATTGGTGATCGCTTATGAGCCGGACCCGGACAACTACACGCTGCTTATGCTGAACCTGGAAACAAACAACGGTTTTCGTAATGCCGTGTGCTTCCAGGCTGCTGTCGCGGATTACAACGGCATCGGCAGGATCTATCTTTCAGAAGAAAACATGGGTGATCACCGGCTGTATAACCACAAAGGTTCCAGGTACAGCAGGGAAGTGCGGGTCGTTAACTGTGGAGACCATCTGCGCAATATAACGAACCGGCTGGATTTTATCAAGATCGATACGCAGGGCTATGAGGCCTCTGTTGTTGAGGGGCTGAGGAAACTGATGCTGGCAAACAGCACACATCTTGTGATACTGGTGGAGTTCTGGCCGCATGGCCTGCGCAGGGCAGGGTCTTCAGGCAGAAGGTTCCTGGAGCTTCTGGATTCTCTTGATATGAGCCTTAACGTGGTTGATCATATAAACCGTAAGGTTGTTCCGGTTAAGGCGGAATCTCTTGTTGCATGGGTCGACGATGTGGATGCCGATCCCCAGAATCAGGGGTTTGTCAATCTTCTTGTTCTTCCAAAGGGGAGCATGAAATGATGTTGACCAAGAAATCGATTGAACGGTTTAAGGCTTTTGTCTCAGTAGCGGTTATCGCAATCCTGATGGCCGGATGTTCACCCCGGATTTGCCGCCTGGAAATAGAACGTCCATTGCCGCTTTCCCCTTCAAATACAGGCCACCTGGTGGCCGGCCTTTCAAAAGTTGATATAACGCCTCCGCCCGGAATTTCAAAGGCCGGGTATTCCATGATGGCGCACAAGGGGGAAGGGGTCCGCAACCGGCTGCACGCAAGGGCTGTCTACCTGCGTGACAGCAGGGGGAATGCCGTGGCCCTGGTACAGTGCGACCTTCTTTCCGGGTCACGTCTTCTTCACCACCGTGTCGCTGAACTTATAGCCCCGGTTACCGATGTATCCGCGCGCGGCCTGATGCTTTCCGGTACCCATACACATTCGGCTCCCGGCAACTACTTTTCCAGCAATTTTTACAACTCCTTTGCATCCGGCAAGAGCGGTTTTGATCATGATCTGTTCGAATTTCTTGCGAACAAAATAGCCCACGCGGTTGTCGATGCCTGCAGGAACCGGCGCCCTGCAAAGATAGCCACCGGCACCACTGAGATTTACGGCATGACGAGAAACAGAAGCATTGAGCCGTATCTGGCCAACTTCGAGGATTCGGGCAGGGATGTTTCCAGGGATCCTTTGAAGGCGGTTAACCCGGTGCTGACCATGGTAAGGATCGACCTTATGGATGATGAGGGCAACTACAGGCCTGCGGGCGCTTTTTCAAGTTTTTCGATTCATCCAACAGTGGTTCCATACTGGAATGACTTTTATACCGCTGATGTGTTTGGGTATATTTCAGGGGAACTCGAAGCCGACCTTAGACAAAGGGAAGGCACCACACCCTGGCCGATGGTTCATGCGGCCGTTAACTGCACGCATGCGGACAATTCGCCCAACTACGTTAAGGGCGGACAGGGGTTTTCAGAAGCAAGGCGGATAGGGGTTGCCATTGGGAAACGGGCCGTATCCCTGTTTTGGTCGCTTGGCAGCGGCCTGTCTGATGATATAGCAATACGGTCAGTTTGCCGCGAGGTTGACCTGTATGAGCATCCGGCCATCGACGGTATTTCTGTGTGCAGCAGGCCGGTTGTGGGTAACGCCCTGACTGCCGGAGCCGAAGACGGAAAGACGCCTGTCCTGTACTGGACTCCCTTTTTCCGCGAAGGATGGGGCACCTCCCGCTGGTTTTTTACCGGTTCCTGCCAGGGACGAAAACGCCATGTGGGATGGATCTTTCAGCCGCTGATACTGAAAAAGCGGGATTTCCCCCATGTTGCGTTTTTTCAGCTCATACAGGTTGGAGACAGGGTGTTCGTTCCCATGCCGTTTGAGATAACTTTCCAGGCCGGCAGAGTGATATCAAGCCATGTTGCGGACAGGCTTGCCATCGATACCCAAAAAGTGGTGGTTGTAAGCTGTTCAAACGGATATTTTGGCTATGCAACCACGCCTGCCGAATATGGGCTGCAAAACTACGAGGGCGGGCATACTCTTTACGGGCCTGAAACAGTTCCGTTTCTTGCCCGTCAGGCTGCATTTCTGGCCGGCAAAATGGACCAGGGGCTTACCGATTTGCCAAAACACTGGTCTGTTGACCTTAAAGCGAACTCCTTTTTTCCCGAAAAGCTGGAGCCGCAGGGTAGCCGTACCGCATTGGGCAATGTGAGTTACCATGCCTCTTCCGGCAAACTCGATGAGAGTTATTACCGGTTCAGGTGGCTGGACGTGCCCCCATGCATGATAGATTTTGACAGGCCCCTGGTGCGCATTGAAAGTGCGAAAGATATGGATTCCTGGAGTCCTCTTTACAGCACGGACGGCAGGGCCGTGGATGATGGCGGCTATGACCTGTCTGTCAGATTCTGCGGGAGAATCAACAGTGACAACATGGGAGAGTACGAGGCCCGCTGGTATAACCCGGAAACGGTTCCCGGCCGCAGATACAGGTTTGTCGTTCTGCCAAGAGGCACTTTCCGGACTCTTCGTTCCGGACCGTTTACACAAGGAGGCTGCAGACCGGAATGAATAAGGTGATTGTGCAGATTTACGAGATACAGGAGCCACGCGAAGCCGAGAAGGCAGTTGAGCTTGGTGTTGACCATGTCGGAACTGTTGTGCTTGACCCGGAAAGATGGAAGCAGCCGGCATTGAAAGATGTTGTGCGGGTGGTTGCTGATGCAGGCGCAAAGAGCAGCATCATACCGCTGTTCTGTGATGCTGACACGATCTCACGGATGCTGGATTTTTACCAGCCCGATATTATCCATTTTTGTGAACGCCTTCCTTTGGGGCGGGAGCGGCGCAAGGAGCTTGACAGGATACTTTCGGTCCAAAGGATTGTAAAACAGCGGTTTCCCGAGATAGACAGCATGCGTTCTGTCCCGGTCGGCCCGTCAGGAGATGATGAAGGGGAGGAGCTTTTTTCAGCACTACCGGTGCTTGAGCCGCTTTGCGACTGGTTTTTAACAGACACCGAGCTTCCGGCAGAGGATGAACGCCCGGTTGAAGGTTTTATCGGCATAACAGGAGTGACCTCAAACTGGGATATTGCAGCAAAGCTGGTTGAACGTGCGAAAGTTCCTGTTATCCTGGCTGGCGGCATGTCGCCTGAAAATGTGTATGACGGTATCATGCATACAAGGCCGGCCGGCGTTGACAGTTGCACCCTGACAAATGCTCGTGATAACAAGGGCCGACCGGTAAGGTTTAAAAAGGATTTTGACCTGGTGGAACGTTTTGTCAAGGAGGCAAGGCGGGCAGAGGCGGCTCTGAGCGGTTTGCGGCCTGATGCCGGGGCGGTTTGATGAAATGCCGGCTGTCTTTTTGCCATGCGGCTTTTTTATAAGCGCTTTTGGTTCCCGGAACCATGATAAATATTAGAGCTGGCACGTATGTGATGATTTGAGTATAATTGCAGTTCAAAGATAAAGGTAAAAAATATAACCATCTTGGAGAGTAACTGATGTATGAAGCGTGTGATTTAAGGAAAGGTCTTAAGGTTGAAATTGACGGTGATCCTCATGTCGTGGTGGAATTTGAGTTTGTAAAACCGGGAAAGGGGCAGGCCCTTTACAAGTGCAAGTTGAAAAACATGATAACCGGGGCGCAGTTTGACCACACTTACAGGAGCGGTGACAAGATAAACGAGGCGAACCTCGAGGAGCGCAAGATGGAGTACCTCTATTGTGACGGTGATGGCTACTGTTTCATGGACTCCTCAAATTATGAGCAGGTCTTTGTCCCTGAACAGCAGGTTGGTGACGCTGTTGATCTGTTAAAGGAAAACACGGTCTGTGACGTACTGTTTTTTGATGACAGGCCCATTGGAGTGTCTTTGCCAAACTTCGTGGAGCTTAAGGTTGTCGAGGCTGATCCGTGGGTCAAAGGTGATACTGCGTCAGGCAGCAGCAAGCCCGTAACCGTGGAAACCGGTTATGTTTTGCAGGTCCCGCCATTCATAGAGGCCGGAGACGTCTTGAAGATAGATACACGCACCAAGAGTTACGTGGAACGGGTGAAACAGTAAAACATGGAGACCACGCGTCGCTACTTGAGGGTTGACAGGTCGGGGATAGCCTTTGTTCGGTTTGTGCTTGAAGGATATGACGGGATCGCCGTTTTGACAACCCTTGACGCCGCCCGGGGTGATGTTATGCTTTGTATCGCTCCTGGTTGTGAGGATGAAGTCGATGAAGTTTTAAACGATCTTAAGGCCGGTATGATGATAGAGGAGGCAGACGGGGAAGATGGTAAATAAAAAATATCTGGTTTTTTTACTGCTGGCTGCTTTTCTGTGCCTTGGAATGGGCACAATGGGGGATGGAGGAGTCGAGATTCCCAAAACCAGCCGCAACTATTCGGCCACACTGGTTGACCGTTCCGGTCTTTCGATAGATCTTGACCATTTTTCATTCGAGGGAAAGACTTTTTTTTACGGTAAGCTGGGAATGGCAGAAGCGTCGGTGGATTTTGATAAGATCAAAAGTATAAAGTTTAACAGGGGCGATACCGGAAAGGTGCTTGCAACGATAGATCTGGCAGACGGGAAAACAGTGACACTTGCAATAAAGAAGGATATGTCCTGTTACGGTTCATCCTCGGTGGCAGATATAAAAATAGATGTTGCGGATATTGCAAAAATAGAGATGCACGGTGCCCCTTTTAAAAAGCGTAAAGGAAAATAATTTTTGTTGCGCCGGCATTTCCGGAACAGGTTGCTGTATCTGGTGTTTTATTTTTCACAATGAAAATGAAACGGTTCTACATACATACGATCGGCTGTCAGATGAACGTGTCCGATTCATCAAAACTATGCGGACTGCTTTCATCCCTGGGCTACAGTCCTGCTTCTGAGACTGGAGACGCCGATCTTGTTGTGGTGAACACCTGCACCATAAGGGCCAAGGCCCGCCAGAAAGCCATGAGCCTTGTCGGAAGGCTTGCGGCAAGGAAACGTTCCGATCCCGGCCTGACTATCTGTGTGAGCGGATGCGTGGCACAGGAGGAGGGGGAGGGGATAATCCGTATGTTCCCGGAGGTTGACATTGTGCTGGGAACGGCAGCCCTGGAGAGGATGCCTGTACATCTTCGCCGGATTGAGGCAGGAGGTGGACCGGTTGTTGATACAGACATGACAGCCGGGGGGGATTTTGATCTCATCACCGGGCCTGTGACCGGCGTGTCACATTTTGTAACCATAATGAGGGGCTGTGATAACTTTTGTACCTATTGTGTGGTTCCGTATGTCAGGGGCAGGGAATTCAGCCGGCCTCCGTCAAGGATAGTGGAAGAGATCCGGTCTCTTGTTGCCCGTGGTGTCAGGGAGGTAACACTGCTTGGACAGAACGTCAACAGTTACGGCAAGGATAAGAACGGTTGTTCCTTTGCGCGGCTGCTGGGCATGGTCAATGAGATCGAGGGGCTTTTGCGGATACGTTTTACCACATCACACCCAAAGGACCTTTCGCCCGGGCTTGTTGATGCATTTCGGAATCTGGACAGGCTTTGCTCCCACATTCACCTCCCGGTTCAGTCCGGCTCAGACAGAATCCTTGAGAGGATGAACCGGAAGTATACTCGCGAGGAGTACCTTGAGAAGCTCGAAACCCTTCGCAGTGCGAGGGAAGGTATTGCCCTGTCAAGTGATATCATCGTTGGATTTCCAGGCGAGTCTGAACGGGATTTTCAGCAAACGCTTGACCTTGTGCGGCAGGTGGAGTTTGACAGCATCTTCGCGTTTATCTATTCCGACCGTCCACTGGCGCCTGCGTCGAAATTTTCCGATAAGGTGGACGAGGATGAAAAACGCAGGCGGATAAACACCTTGCTTTCCCTGCAGAACAGTATAAGCAGAAGAAAAAACATTGAGTTCGAGGGAAGGGTGATCGAGGTGCTTGTAGAGGGGAAAAGCGGCCGTTCCGGTAATGGCGCCGCGTTACAGTGGACAGGCAGGGACACTACTAACAGGGTGGTGAACTTTACCGTGCCGGGTGATTGCCCCGGCGGGGCGGCTGTAAGACCGGGGTGCCTGGCACAGGTCAGGATCGAGGCAGGGCTTGCCCACAGCCTGAAAGGCAGGGCGGTTGCGATTGCTGATGCTTTTGCTAATGTCGCTGTTGCTTAGCGCTTGTTTTTTAGCTGTTTTACTATATATTCGGTTAAGGGAGGTGATGCAGATGCTGCATAAGGTTGATATTCTTGGCCTGGCCCTTGACCAGGACAACAAATCCCCGATTATTGTATTGAAAACCATTGATACCAACGAGACAATACCCATATGGATAGGCCTGCTCGAGGCTGCTTCCATAGCTTCCGCCCTTCAGTCGGTTCAATTCGAGCGGCCCATGACCCATGACCTGTTTAAGAATTTCATCACCATGATGAAGGTTGATGTAGAGCGTGTCGAGGTGTGTGACCTTAGGGATAACACCTTTTTCGCAAGGATATATTTTTCCTCGGGACAAGAGGAGTTTTCCATAGACTCAAGGCCAAGCGACGCCATAGCCATTTCAGTCAGGTTCAATGCACCGGTGTTTGTCGATCATAAGGTAATTGCCGCCCTCAAGGCCGGCAGCAGCGGGCAGACCGACTACGAGATAAAAGATGAGAGTGAGGAAGGCAAGAAGTGGGCCGAGTACCTTGCGAGCCTTTCCCCCGAGGATTTTGGAAAATACAAGGTGTAAAACAATGATAGATCTGCACACCCATTCGATTTTCAGTGACGGCGTACTGATCCCCTCCGAGCTTGCAAGAAGGGCGGAGCATAAGGGGCTGAAGGCCCTGGCGATTACGGATCATGGCGATTCTTCCAATATAGACTTTATCGTTCCAAGGATTGCCAATGTCGCGGACGAGTTAAACAGTGTTTTAAAGATAAAAATTGTTCCCGGCATAGAGATAACTCATGTGCCGGTGCCGCTTATTGCCGGAACTGTTGAGAAGGCGCGTTCCCTTGGCGCAAAAATCGTTATCGTACACGGCGAAACACTGGCCGAACCTGTAGCTGCAGGAACAAACATGGCTGCAATAGAAGCAGGGGCGGATATCCTGGCGCATCCCGGACTTATAAACGAGGATGAGGTTAAAGCCGCCAGGTCGCGTAACGTGCTCCTTGAGATATCGGCACGCGCCGGCCACAGCCTTGCCAATGGTCATGTTGCAAAGCTTGCCGCAAAGTACGGCGCCGGTATGGTAATAAACACAGACTCCCACGCCCCCTCTGATCTTATAGACAGAGAAAGCGCAATAATTTAACCCGGGATTTCACATAAAAGCAGCAAAAGATCAAAACCCTGCCGTGTATAGCAGATGGCGGGCACCAGATGGAAAATCTTTCAGACAGGGATAACCTGGTGCCGAAGGGGAGACTTGAACTCCCACGGGAGGACTCCCACTAGACCCTGAACCTAGCGCGTCTACCAATTCCGCCACTTCGGCACTTTTACCGTTTGCGCGCCCAAGCGAATATAATCGTTGCGCCCGCTGTGAAAAACTTCTATATATATAAGGTTAATATAAGTGTCAAGCAAAATCGATACCCGGTTTGCGGACCGAAAGGATAAGTTTCATGAGGGTTGTCGAGGATATTGAAAAGCTTAACGAACCTTTTAAAAATGCTGTGGTAACAATAGGCAACTTCGATGGAGTTCACAAGGGGCACCAGGCGCTTTTTGCCAGGGTACGCGAAAAAGCGCGGGAAATAGGCGGAACTTCCGTGGCGGTGACGTTTGAGCCACATCCTGTCAGCGTTCTCAGGCCCGACCTGCCTCCGTTGCCCCGTATTACCGTTTATGAGAGAAAGGTCGAGCTCATATCTTCAGCCGGAATGGATGCCCTTGTCTGCCTGGCCTTTACCCCCGGTTTGGCAAAGCTTGACGCAAAAACCTTTCTTGAAGATATCCTGATAAAGAGAATCGGTATGAAGGCCATCGTGGTTGGGGGTGATTACGCTTTTGGCAGAAACAGGGAAGGGGACGTGGATTTTTTGAAAAGACATGCCGGAGACGCGGGTTTCGAGGTTTTGTGCGAAAAGTGGGTTGTTGTCCCGGGCATGGAGAATCGGCGCATAAGCAGTACCGTGATACGTGAAAAGGTTATGGAGGGGGATGTTGAGACGGCCGCCGAACTGTTGGGACGGCCATACCAGGTTTGCGGGACCGTGGTGCCTGGCCGTGGACGCGGTGCAAAAATCCTTGGATTTCCTACTGCGAATATGGAGTTGAAAAACGAGCTGTGCCCCGGCATCGGGGTTTACGCGGTAAGTGTTGAATACGGCTCGAATATTTATAAGGGGGTGGCCAATATCGGTTTCAGCCCCACGTTCGAGGATCACCAGTTTACGGTGGAAGTGCATATCCTGGATTTTGAAGGTGACCTTGGAGGCCGCTTTATAAGGGTCAACTTCATAAAACGGCTGCGGGATGAAAAGCGGTTTGAAACAATAGAAGAACTAAAGGCCGGAATAGCAAACGATGTGGCAATAGCAAGAAAAATTGTTTTTATATAGCCTTTATCGCTGTGCATTGCATGATATGACCGGTTTGGTCATAACAGCTGTGTGTGAAGCAGATATTTATGTTTATAAGAGTTTAATTTTTCAACCAGGGTCAAGAAATTATGTCTGTTTTAGAGATTGTGACATACCCGGCAGATATTTTAAAAAGAGGGGCCAGACCTGTCGACAGGATCGATTCCGAGCTGAACAGGTTTATCGATGATATGGGCGAGACCATGTATGCCAGGCAGGGTGTTGGCCTTGCCTCTGTTCAGGTAAATGATGACAGGCGGGTAATAGTTTATGACATTTCCGAGGAGCGCGAGAAGAAGCAGTTTAAGACCATCATAAACCCTGAACTGGTTGAGTTGAGGGGAGAGCGTGTCTCAGAAAAAGAGGGATGCCTGAGTGTCCCTGGGTTGCGGGCCGACATAAAGCGTGCCGAATGGGTCAGGGTGGAGGGATTGGACCGTGAAGGCCAACCCGTTGTCATAGAGGCGGACGGGCTTGAGGCTGTCGTGCTGCAGCATGAGATTGACCACCTGGATGGAGTGTTGATCCTGGACAGGATCAGCCGGCTTAAAAAAGAGCTTTACAAAAGAAAGGTGCTGAAAAAGATAAGACAATGCCCGAAACCCTGAGAATAGTATTCATGGGAACGCCTGAGTTTGCCGTGCCGTGCCTCAAGGTGTTGCATAACAGCAGGCATGAACTGTCCCTGGTCGTGGCTCAGCCTGACCGGCCAAAGGGACGTGGCAGAAAGGTCCTCCCCGGAGCTGTCAAGCAGGCGGCTGTTGAGATGGGGCTTGATGTCATTCAGCCTGTTTCGTTTAAGGATGAAACGGTTGCCAAAACGCTTGCGTCGACGGCCCCGGATCTTTTTGTCGTAGTTGCTTACGGACTTATTCTGCCCGGCCGGATTCTCTCGATCCCCAAACGCGGCGCCGTTAACATACATCCCTCGCTTTTACCCAAGTACAGAGGCCCGTCGCCGATCCAGTGGGCCATTGTAAACATGGAAAAGGAAACCGGCGTTACCAGTATTTTCATGGACGAGGGCATGGACTCCGGGGATATCATCCTTTCATACACTGAGCCCATATCGGAGACAGATACTGCAGCAGACCTGCATGACAGGCTTGCCCTCCGTGGAGCCGACCTGCTGTTGAGAACTCTTGAGCTTATAGAGCATGACACGGTCAACGCGGTCCCCCAGGATCATTCAAAAGCCACATTTGCTCCGCTTCTGAAAAAGGAACATGGTAAAATCGACTGGAACCAGCCGGCAGTAAAGCTGAGGAGGTTTGTAAACGGAATGACTCCCTGGCCGGGAGCCTATACATTCCTGGACGGCAGGCGTTACAGGCTTCTCGAGGTCGAGCCTGTCTCCCTGGCAAAGACAAGCCGGCCCGGAACTGTTGTGGGCGCTTTCCCGGGAGAGCTTGTTGTAGCAGCTTCCGAAGGCGGCGTATCAATAAAGCGTATTCAGGCGGAGTCCGCAAAGCCGCTACCCATAGAGGATTTTTTGAGGGGGCATACTATTCCAGAGGGAGCCGTGTTTTCATAAACCATCCGGTCCCGTCACATACAGGATTTCAATCTATATCCAATGAAACCCGATCCGCGTGCAACGGCTTTAGATATATTAAGCTCCCTTGAAAAGGGGTCTTTTACACTTGATACTCTTGTCGATGATATTCTGGGTTCGGCCCGGTTGCGGGAAAAAAGGGACAGGGCGCTTGTAACAACCCTTGTTTACGGCGTGCTCCGCCGGCGAAATACCATCGACTGGATAATAGCCCATTTTTCCCGCACGCCTCCAGACCGCATGGATACCGATATCTTGAATATCCTCAGGCTTGGCGTTTTCCAGTTGCGGTTTTTGGACAGGATACCCGCTTTTGCCGCTGTAAATGCGTCTGTAGAGCTGGCCAAGAAGCGTTCCCATCCACGTTTTTCCGGGTTTGTCAATGGCGTGCTGCGAAGCATAGCAAGGATGCCGGGCCAGCCCGATTTATCCGATATGGCCGGGGACCCCGTAAAAGGGATGTCTGTTGCAAAATCTTTCCCTTGCTGGATTCTCAGGCGGTGGATCGAACGTTTCGGGCTGGAAAACACCGGCAGGATGTGTGACGTAATGAACAGCATTCCGCCGATAACGGTACGGGTAAATACCCTGAAGACCGTTCCTGACACGTTGGCCGACTCGCTGATTCCTGAAGTGGGCCGTATAGAACGCTCGGGTCGTCTTGAAAACGCGTTTTCCTTTTTTTCACCATCTGTTCCCGTGCATGAATTGACCGCTTTTGGGCGTGGATGGTTTCATGTCCAGGACGAGGCCGCCCAGATGATATGCCGTCTTACCGATCCAAGACCCGGCGAGAGGGTGCTGGATGCCTGCGCCGGGCTTGGCGGCAAAACAGGCCACATGGCCCAGCTCATGGAGAATACAGGGGAGATCGTTGCGGTTGACAGGGACGGGCGGAAACTGGAAAAACTCCGGTTTGAAATGGAGCGGCTGGGTGTCATAAACACAAGGACTTTGAAGTCAGATCTGCTTTCCTCAACGGTTTTAAAGAATGAGGGCTTGTTTGACAGGGTTCTTGCCGACTGCCCCTGTTCAGGGTCCGGGGTTATACGGCGAAACCCGGATACCAAGTGGAGGCTTTCCGCCCAGAATTTGCGCCGTTTCGCAATGGATCAGCTGTCCATTCTTGACAACCTCGCCGGCATGGTCAGGAGGGGAGGGGTGCTGGTCTATTCCGTGTGCAGCATAGAACCCGAGGAGTGCGAGGAAGTTGTACGTGCGTTTTTGAACAATCACAGGGAGTTTGATATAGAAGGCAACAAAGCCCTTATTCCCGCTGAGGTGTCAGGGTTTATCGATAAGAACGGTTTTTTTAAAACATTGCCATTTGAACATAAACTTGACGGTTTTTTCGCGGCACGTTTGAAGAGGACCGATGGTTAAAAAAATCATAAGACTCTTTGCGCTGTTTTTACTGGTTACCGTTGTAGCCGGCATTACTGTCTACCTTACTTTTGTGTTTTTGGTGGGATCGGAAGAGACGGTTGTTGTTCCTGACATAGTGGGGCAAAATGTGGCCGACGGCCTGGAGCTGCTTACGGACCTTGGGCTTGGCTGCAAGGTTGATGGCTCGGAATACAGCCCGACCGTGCCCAAACATCATGTCATCTGGCAGCATCCTGAGCCGGGCGGGCGTATAAAGAAGGGCAGAAATATTGAGATAGTGATTTCAAAGGGCAAGGAGGAGATCCTGATGCCCGATATACGTGGCATGACCATAGAGCAGGCTGGTATGGTGCTGGAGGAGAACGGCCTTGCACAGGGTGTCGTGTCACAGACATATTCGGATAAATATGAGAACCGGTCCGTGGTGGCGCAGTATCCTCGCCCCGGGAGGATGGTGGCAAGGGACGGCCAGGTGGATCTGCTGGTCAGTCTTGGGAAAAGGCCCGTTGCATACGTGATGCCTGATATGCGTGGCATGACAATTGAGGATGCCGTTTCCCTGATGGATGGACTTGGCCTGTTGCCCGGTAAGATACGGTACAAGCCAACGGACGGGGCGTTGGCAAACACGGTTACGGAGCAGCAGCCATGCCCTGGCTGCATGGCTGTGGAAGGCAGCAGGGTCGACCTCACGGTAAACCGCAGCAGGAAAGGAAGCATCGACAGAATCCTTCGCCAGGATAGCGGTGTCAGGCTTTTTTCTTACAGGGTTGCAAACGGGTTTTTAAACAGGCATATTAATGTGAAGCTCAACTTTATGGGGGGCTCCCTTGATGTCGTTGATGAATACATGAAACCCGGGACAGAGCTTTGGGTGGCTGTCCCTGCCCATATGGATGCAACGGTTTTTCTGTACGAGGACGGGGAGCTTGTCGGGACCCGGATGTTTGAAGGATGGTAACAGACGCGGCCCTGCCGCATTTTAAGGGGTCTGAATATGAAACTTATTGCGCCGTCGATACTGTCTGCCGATTTTGCAAGACTTGGCGATGAGGTAATGGCTGTTGAGGAAGCCGGTGCCGACTGGGTTCATGTTGACGTAATGGACGGTCGTTTCGTCCCCAACATAACGATCGGTCCTATGGTTACCGGTGCGGTGAGGCGGGTTACAAGTCTGCCGATAGATGCTCATTTGATGATAGTTGAGCCGGAGAGGTATGTTGAGGATTTTGTTAAGGCAGGAGCCGATTTTGTGGCGGTTCATGCCGAGGCGTGCGTGCATCTGAACCGTACGGTGCAGTTGATAAAAGACCTCGGGGCAAAAGCCGGTGTTGCTTTAAATCCTTCAACCCCGCTGGATGCTCTTGAGTGGGTTTTGGAAGAGCTTGACCTTGTGGTGGTGATGAGCGTAAACCCGGGGTTCGGGGGGCAGCGTTTCATCACGAACACCCTTGACAAGGTTAGGAGACTGAAACAGGCCATCAGGGAAAGAGGCCTTGACACCCTGATACAGGTGGATGGCGGAGTGAATGCAAAAACCGTTGAAAGTGTGTCAGCGGCAGGCGCGGATGTTTTCGTGGCAGGGTCTGCTGTTTTTGGAAGCAGTGACTACAAGGCCACAATAGAAACGCTCCGGCGGCTTGCAGAGAAGGTATAAGGAGGGATCGGCAATGGCTGTTGAAACAGGCGTTAAAGTCCTTGTGATACATGGTCCCAACCTGGACATGCTTGGTAAAAGGGAGCCCGAGGTTTACGGCAGGGAGACTCTTGCCGATATTGACGGTGAATTGCGCGAGTTTGGCCAAAGCCGTGGTATCGAGGTGGAAACTTTTCAGTCAAACAGCGAATCAGCCATTGTCGAAAAGATCCATGATGCTCTCCTTGGAGAATACAGCGGTGTTGTGATAAATCCTGCAGCCTATACCCATACCAGCGTAGCCATCAGGGACGCTCTGGCTATGCTGGAGCTGCCTGTGGTCGAGGTTCACCTGTCAAATATATACAAGCGTGAACCATTCAGGCATAAATCCCTGACAAGCGGAGTTGTTACCGGGCAGATATCGGGGCTCGGCAAAAACGGCTACATCCTCGCCCTCCAGGCTATCGGGATGCTTGTCTCAAACGGGTAATAAACTTCCCACGTTGACACAAACCTGTCACGCTGGCTGTGTTCACATTGACGTTTGTATTTTTGCTTGCGGAGAAGATGGTATGCGTGCCGTGATCCAGAGGGTAAGGAAAAGTTCCGTAACCGTTGATGGAGAAACGGTAGGAGCAATAGGGCGCGGTCTTCTTGTGCTGCTCGGGGTTGCGCAAGGTGACGATGTTTCTGACGCCGATTTTCTTGCCAACAAGATCACAGGCCTCAGGATCTTCGAGGACGGGGATGGCAAAATGAACCGCTCGCTTATCGACGTAGGCGGAGAGATGCTGGTCGTTTCCCAGTTTACACTGCTTGGTGATTGCAGAAAAGGCAGGCGTCCTTCCTTTACCGGTGCGGCAGAGCCGCATAAGGCCGAGACACTTTACCAATATTTTGTAAACGCGGTCTCGGGGCATGGGATCCGTGTTGCTACCGGCAGGTTCGGGGCAATGATGGAAGTCGCGCTTGTCAATGACGGGCCTGTGACATTTGTGGTGGACAGTCCCGGATCTGATGCTTCATAGAATATTCTTTGTTTAATCTGACCGGGTTGAAGGAGAGAATGATGATACAGAAGATGACCCAAAAAGAGGCAAAGGCTTTTTCAAAAAAGGTTTTAAAAGAGCCTGTTCTCGTGTGGGACCGGTTGTCTCAGACCGATTGGGAGAAGGCGTTTGATTTCGCGCGCCGTTACATGGCTTTTCTGGATGCGGCGAAAACAGAGCGCCGGGCTGTGGAATTTATCCGTGACAGGCTTATAAAAAAGGGGTTTTCCGACATCGACGGAGCAACTGCCGGCAGGGGGAAATATTTCAAAGTCTTCCGAAACAAGGTTATTGCCGCCGCAGTAATAGGGAAGGATTCGCTTGAAGATGGGGTCAGGATTATAGCATCCCACATCGATTCGCCCAGGCTGGATCTCAAGCAAAATCCACTTTATGAAGAGGTGGATATCGCAATGCTGAAGGTCCACTACTATGGGGGGATACGCAAGTACCAGTGGCTGGCAAGGCCCCTGGCCTTATACGGACGGGTGGTCACAAGCAATGGAAAGATGATAGATGTCGAGATGGGAGAGGCCGATACCGACCCGGTTTTAACCATAGCCGATCTGCTTCCGCATCTTGCTGCAAAGCTTCAGAACAACAAGAGGCTTGCAGAGGTGTTTGAGGGTGAGAAACTTAACCTCATCGCCGGTACTCTTCCTGCCTGTGATCCGAAAACCGGGGACCGTTTCAAGCTGGCTGTTCTGAAATATCTTTTTGACCGTTACGGCATTGTTGAAGAGGATTTTGCCAGTGCCGAGTTTGAGGCGGTGCCGGCCGGAAAGGCCAGGGATGTCGGTTTTGACAAAAGCCTTATAGGAGCCTATGGCCAGGATGACCGGGTTTGTGCCTATACCAGTCTTGAGAGTTTGCCGGACGCAAAAAAACCGCCTAAAACCGCTGTAGCTCTTTTTTTCGACAAGGAGGAGATAGGCAGCGAGGGCAACACCGGTGCCAAATCAAGGTTTATAGAGGATTTTGTGGCCGATCTTTTTGAGAAGACAGGCCGGAAGGTTGATGAAAGAACGCTTCGCAAAACACTCGCCGCTTCGGCGGCTCTTTCAGCTGATGTAAACGGTGCCCTTGATCCCGATTACCAGGAGGTGCATGAGAAGCGGAACGCCGCAAGGCTTGGCTACGGTGTGTGCATAACCAAGTTTACCGGCTCAGGCGGAAAATCGGGCTCAAGTGATGCCAGTGCCGAGTATGTGGGCCAGGTGCGCAGGATATTCAACAAGGCAGGGGTGGTATGGCAGACCGGTGAACTGGGAAAGGTGGACCAGGGCGGAGGCGGCACCATAGCAAAGTTCCTGGCAAAATACGGGATGGACGTCGTGGATTGCGGGCCGGCTCTGCTTTCTATGCACTCGCCGTTCGAGATAGCAAGCAAGGGAGATGTCTACATGACCGCCAGGGCATACGAGGCTTTTTACAATTCTACTGAATAGGGCAGATGCGGGAGAACTGCCATGAAAAAGTGTCCTTTCTGCGCTGAGGAGATACAGGACGAGGCGATAAAGTGCAAGCACTGCGGTGAATTCCTGGACGACTCCATCCGCCTGCGCAGGACCGGCGGGGATGATCTGCCCTGGTATTTTAAAAAGTCGTTCATTATTATTGCCCTGTGTTCCATCGGACCGCTTGCGCTTCCGTTTATCTGGTGGCATCCAAGAATGACACCGGCATGGAAGGTCGGACTGACCATAGTCATTCTCATCTCAAGCTGGTTTCTTTTCGGCATGATGCTCGATTCCATTCAAAACATCAGGGAGTATTACAGGATTATAAACGGGCTGTGAGCCCGGCTGGTTATGTGGATTTTCTCCCCTGATGCCAGGCAAAGTGGGGTTTTTTTTGAGTATAAAAGCGTCACGTTTGAACAAGACTGTTATTGTGCCGTTTGTGTGCGCGGCCATGTTTTTCGGGACAAGGGCATGGGCAGCGGAGAACCGGGCCGGGGCAGAGCTGCGGAACGTGCTGGGAGTTCACGGCAGCGCGGCTGTGCAGAGACTTGGTGACGGACGTATCCTGTTTTCTGAAAATATCGACGAACTGTTAATCCCTGCTTCTGTTTTCAAGATCATTACAAGCCTTGCGGCCTTGAGCATACTTGGTGATGATTTCCGGTTTGTTACCGAGTTTTACAGGCGCCCCAATGGAGACCTTCTGGTAAAGGGATATGGCGATCCATGCCTTGTATCGGAGGATATCGACAAGGCCGCAGCGAGTCTGGCTGTTTTTCTTCATGGTGTGGGTAACATCGTGGTGGATAACTCTTTTTTTGCCGATCCTGTCGCAATACCGGGCCGGGCCCGGGGATCCATTCAACCCTATGACGCACCGAACGGAGCCCTGTGCGCCAATTATAACACGGTAAATGTAGTGCGGGTGAACGGCCATTATGAAACCGCCGAGCCCCAGACACCTCTGCTGCCGTTTGCGTTGCGCAGAATCGAAAAACTGGGGCCTTCCCAGGGCAGGGTGATGTTCATAAATGATTCTTTGGATGGTGCGCTGTACGCGGGGCATCTGTTTAAGTGGTTCCTGGGTAAACATGGTTGCAGTGTTAATGGTGATGTAGTGGCGGGCACTCTGGATCAGGGCGTGGACAGGCTTGTTTTCAGCTATGTTTCAGACAACAGAGTGACGGATGTGATACGGAAGATGTTGCGGTATTCGAACAATTTCACGGCAAACCAGCTGCTCCTTGTCTGCGGGGCAAAGGTTTACGGCCCGCCGGCCGACCTTGCAAAGGGCGTGAAAGCAGTTAAAGGTTACGTACAAGATACGCTGGCCATCCGGGGAATGCATATCAAGGAGGGATCGGGGCTTTCCAGGGGGAACCGTGTTTCTGCGCGGATGATGATAAAGGCCCTTGACATATTCTATCCGTATCGTAGGCTTATGCGCTTTTCGCAAAACGAATATTACAAAACCGGGACGTTAAAAGGTGTCAGCACAAGGGCCGGATATTTCATGGGGGAGGATGGGAGAGGATACGCCTATGTTGTTATGATAAACTCACCGGGTAAAAGAGCTGATTCTCTACGGCCTATGTTAAGAGAAATCGTAAGACAGGATGCACGATGAGTAGACTGCGAGAATTAAACATCGGGATTTCCTCGGGTGATCATGGCGTACGCGCTGTGGTTGTGGATCGATTCGAAGTTTTCGACACTTATGGAAAACCAGGTTATGTTTGGGTCCTTTTCAAGGGCCACAGCTATGTCCCGGACAATGTCTTCAACAAACTTGGGGTTTTGGTAACCTTTTTCGGTAACCCATTTTTCATCCACCCTTTTAAGCACCGAGTAGAGATCGCATGAAGCAGCATTCTCTACCACCTTTATTATATCTTCTATCCACACGAATCTTTTTGAGCGTATGGCCAGTTTTGCCTCTCCTCTCTGGTTGTGAGCTCCGTAGTCGCTTATCTCTTTTGAACAGGGACATACCGATGATATGGGCACGGTAACCTCTGATATCAGGTCCACGCTTCCATCAGCTCTTGAGGTTCCTATGAGGCGGCATGAATATTCCATGTAGCCTTTTGTATGGCTGACCGGTGCCTGCTTTTCGATGAAGTACGGGAAGGTGACCTCCATGTGTGCGGACGCCGCATCAAGGTCTTTTTTCATCTGGTCCAGAATCATGGAGAAGCTCTTGGGGGATATCTCGGGTTGCAGCATGTGAAGCATCTCCACGAAACGGCTCATGTGTGTTCCCTTGCTTTCATGCGGCAGATCGACATACATGTTTATTGTGCCCACGGTGTGTTGGCAGCCTTTTTCGCGGTCAAGCACCTTTATGGGATATTTGAGATTTTTTACTCCGACCTTGTCGATTGGCATGTTTCTGTTATCCCGCTCTTTTTGAACATCTTTCATTGTATTTGCATCCGATTCAAACAGGCAAAAAGAATTGTATGGCCATGATGTTTTTGACGCCTTTTATATATGCCTGCTTCCCATTTATTACAACAGGTAATCCTTTTTTATGTTTCCAAGTGCCCTGAAAATATTGCCACGCACTTTCCGGTTGTCCTTGTACAGTGTTGCAAGCATCTTCTTTATTTCGCTTCGTTTGGAGTTTTCCGCCGATGGACATGGGTTTTTAAACGACGGGAATCCGGAATGTTTTGAAAACCGTATTATGTCGCTTTCGTCAGCAAAGGCAAGCGGCCTGATAATCGTTACTTTACCGCCGAACATGGGCAAAAAAGGCTTCATGAGGCTCATTTCACCCGAGTAAAACATGCTGATAAACATCGATTCGATTATGTCATCCTTGTGATGCCCCAGTGCAAGCTTGTTGCAGCCCAGCTCGGCACAAACCTCGAACAGCCGTTTTCTGCGAAGCCTGGAACACAGGAAACACGGGTTTTCCCGGTTCTCCTCGCTGTGGGCAACCACCCCGCAGTTTGAGTGCTCGATTTTGAGTTCCCACCCGTTTTCTGCAAAAAACCTCTCAAGGTCATTGGCAAAGCCGTTGTCAAAACCGGGGTCTATGTAGCATGCAAAAATCCTGTAGTTTATAGGGATTCTTCGAAGGCGTTCGTTAAGAAGGCAGAACAGTGTGAGGCTGTCTTTTCCGCCTGAAACTCCGACGCAGATCCTGTCACCGTCGGATATCATGCCATATTTTTGTTGAGCCTTGCCTGCGGCCCTGTTTATAGCCTTGTAGCCCGGGATCGAATGGAGGTCGGAAAGGTTTACCCTATCCCTACTCGTTGCCCTCATCGTCGATCCCGATGTTTTCGCCCATCTCTTTTACGCCGTCACCTGTAAATTCAGCGCCACTGTCCATGTTTTTCGCCATCTCGTCTATTATGTCCTGGCTGATGGTTTCTGCACCCTCGATCTCGGCGTCAAAGAATCCGCTCTCAGGCATCTCGGACATGCTCTCTTTGGTTACTTTACCGGCCGCTATTTCACGCAGGGCGATGACTATGTCTTCGTTTTTCGGGGCGCTTACCAGGTATTCAGATCCTTCGCGTATCTGCCTGACCCTTTGCGCCGCCAGATGTACCAGTTCGAAACGCGACGGGACTTTTTTCAGACAGTCCTCTACAGTAATGCGTGCCACCTTGCTCCTCCCTCTATTTGATTTCTACAAGTTCATAGCTTCGTTTCCCGCCCGGCGCCTGAAGCAGGACTTCGTCTCCCGGTGCCTTGCCAAGTATCGCCTTGCCCAGTGGAGACGTGACGGAAATCAGGCCTTTTTCTATATCCGATTCATCCGGGCCGACTAGTTGATACTCCACTTCTTCACCGGTGTCAATGCTTTCCAGCAGGACGGTGCACCCGAAAACCGCTTTTTCTTTCGGCTGTTTTTCCGGATCGATTATGTTGGCGTTTGCCAGCTTGTGTTCCAGCTCGTTAATACGGCCTTCGATAAAGGACTGCCTCTCCTTGGCAGCATGAAATTCAGCATTCTCGGAGAGGTCCCCGTGGGCACGCGCCTCCTCGATAGCCTTTATATTCCTGGGCCGATCAATGGTTTTCAGCCGTTCGAGCTCCTTTTTGAGCTTTTCATATCCCTGGCGGGTTATCGGGATCGTTTCTGTCAATATCTTCCTCATCTTTCTCTTGGGCTATATGTATGTTTGGCTTTAATCAAAGGTAGTCTCTTATGAGAATTTCGCCTATCTGTATTGCGTTTGTCGCTGCACCCTTGCGTATGTTATCCGCCACGATCCACATGTCGATTCCGTTTTCAACGGAAGTGTCCTTGCGGATTCTTCCGACAAAGGTCTCGTCCCTGCCTGCGGCTTCAACGGCAAGGGGGTAGATGTTCGATGACGGATTGTCAACCACCTTGACACCGGGCGCTTTTTCAAGCACCGAACGCACCTCGTCGGGTGTTATGGGATTAACTGTCTCCACGTTGACAGATTCGGAATGGCCGTAAAAAACAGGGACCCTTATGGTTGTCGGGCTTACGGCTATCCCGTCATCCTCCAGGATTTTCCTGGTTTCGTTTACCATTTTCATCTCTTCGTCTGTGTATCCGGTTTCAAGGAACGATCCTATGTGGGGAAGACAGTTGAATGCTATCTGGTGGGGGTAGACCTTTTTTTCAATGGGCTGTGACTCGAGTATAGCCCTGCTTTGCTCCATCAGTTCGTCGACAGCAGCCTTGCCGGTTCCTGAAACAGCCTGGTATGTCGAGACCACTATTCGCTTTATACCCGCCTTCCTGTGTATGGGGGCCAGGGCCACTACCATCTGGATGGTTGAGCAGTTGGGGTTTGCGATGATTCCTTTTTTGGAATAACCTGCGACCGCATGCGGATTTACTTCAGGCACGACAAGGGGTATATCGGGATCCATCCGCCAGGTTTTCGAATTGTCTATCACAACACACCCGTCAGCCGCGGCTATTGGAGCAAATTTTTTGCTTACCGCGCCACCTGCTGAGAAAAACGCTATATCAACGTTTTTGAACGATTTTTCGGTCAGTTCCTCGACCGTGAAGGATTCTCCCCTGAATTGAATCGTGCGCCCCGCCGACCTGGCCGATGCAAGCATCTTTATAGATTTTATCGGAAAATCCCTTTCAGCAAGGCATGCAAGCATCTGGCTCCCAACGAGCCCGGTTGCCCCCGCTACCGCAACACTGTAAGATTTTTCCGCCATTTGTTTCCTCTCTTTAAGTTTAGTCGTTGATATATGAGGCCACGCAATCGCCTACCTGGGTTGTACTCATTCCCATCTTGCCGGCCTCCACACTTTTCATGTCGTTTTTAATGGTTTTCATAACAGCATCTTCTATGGCTTTTGCCCCGGCCTGTTCACCTATGTGGGCAAGCATCAGGCTGCCGGCCATTATTGCAGCGATCGGGTTTATGACGCCCTTGCCGGTATATTTCGGAGCTGATCCTCCTATCGGTTCAAACATGGAGACCCCCTCAGGGTTGATGTTGCCTCCTGCGGCAACGCCCATTCCACCCTGGATCATGGCTCCAAGATCGGTAATGATGTCGCCGAACATGTTGTCTGTTACTATAACGTCAAACCATTCCGGGTTTTTTACCATCCACATGCAAATAGCGTCAACGTGAGCATAATCGGTCTGAATATCAGGATATTCCCCGGCAACCTCATTAAACGTTCTTTCCCACAGGTCGAACGCATATGTAAGCACGTTGGTTTTGCCGCACAGGGTGAGTTTTTTGTGTTTGTTGCGTTGACGGGTATATTCAAACGCAAACCGTATACACCTTTCAACCCCCTTGCGGGTGTTAATCGATTCCTGTATGGCGACCTCGTCAGGAGTGCCGTATTTGAGTACCCCACCGGCGCCCGCGTAAAGCCCCTCCGTGTTTTCCCTTATGACGGTAAAATCTATATCATCAGGCCCCTTGTCCTTGAGGGGAGTGTTTACCCCCTCGTATAGCCTGACCGGCCTGAGATTGATATACTGGTCGCATGAAAATCGCAGCTTCAACAGCAGCCCTTTTTCCAGTATGCCCGGTTTTACATCAGGGTGACCAATGGCCCCAAGAAAAATTGCATCGGCTTTTTTCAGTTTTTCCAACGTTTCGTCGTCCAGTATTTCGCCGGTTGCCTTATAGTGTTTTCCTCCCAGGTCGTAATTGGTGTATTCCAGGGTGAAGCCGAATTTTGCAGATGCGGCATCAAGGACCTTTATCCCTTCTGCAATCACTTCAGGGCCGGTCCCGTCCCCCGGTATTACCGCTATTTTGTAACTTTTCCCCATGGGTCTCCTCTCTTTTCATATTTTGAATTTTACAGTGTTGTCCGGTTACCTGCCTGTTATTTCGGCCGGTGCAGGGACTTTATTGGGATATGATGGATATTACTTGGAGATCAGGTATGGTAAACTCTGTCTTCATCCGTGTCCATCGGGTCGTAGCCAATTGGCGACAGATCGTCCATCTCTTCCTCTTCTTCATCGTATTCCGCAGCCGGTGTTTTGCCGGCAAAGAAAAGCCGGACAGACATAACCGGACCGGAAAGAACATACAGCAGTATAAGGATGAACAGGGTGACAACCGGTTCCTGGACTATCAGGACCATTAAAAGAACCGCGATCACCAGGATGTTGAAATGCCTTGCATTGACCAGCACAGAGGGCATTTTTTTGAAACTGGTGTAGCGTATCGAACTTACCATAAGAAAGGAAAGCGTGAACATGCCAACCAATATGATTATTGCTACGCCCCTGTTAAGGGCGTTGCCACCGGTCAGTTGCATGGAAAACAGAATCGTCATAACAACCATGCCGGCCGCGCCTGGGATGGGAAGCCCTGTGAAGAACGCGCTGTCTGCAGAGTCCACGTTTGTGTTAAACCGCGCCAGCCGGAGAGCGCCGCATGCCAAAAACAGCAAGGCGGCCAGCCATCCGAGTTTGCCGAACTGTTTCAGTGTCCAAAGATATGCCATTATACCAGGGGCAAGGCCGAATGTGATGAGATCCGCCAGGGAATCATACTCCACCCCGAACCGGCTTGTTGTTTTTGTTAATCTGGCTGTTTTGCCGTCCAGGATGTCGCACACCATGCCGCCTATCACAAAAAGGCAGGCTTTTTCAAAATTACCGTTTATCGCGGACAGCACGGCGAAAAAACCTGCAAACAGGTTCATTGTCGTAAACAGGTTGGGCAGTATATACACGCCCCTTCTCATACGTTCTTTGTCGTGTCTTTTTCTTGTTTTCATATTTCCATGTACGCCAGAACAGATGACCCGGCCCGCACCCTGTCTCCCACCGAGACATTTGGCCTGACGTCGGGCGGCAGGTAAAGGTCCAGCCTCGAGCCAAAACAGATCATGCCGAAGCGTTGTCCCCGTTCCAGTTCGTCTCCCTCGTTAACGTTGCATATTATGCGTCTTGCCACAAGCCCTGCGATTTGGACTACACATACGTCCTTTCCATCTGCCGTACGGATGAAAACCGCGTTGTGCTCGTTTTCAACAGACGCCTTGTCAAGATTGGCAGAAAAAAATTTGCCGGGATAGTAGAGTATTTTTGTTATTTCCCCGGAACATGGCGCGCGGTTTACATGCACGTTGAGGACAGACATAAACACACTTATCTTCAGGCATTTTTCAACTCCAAGCGGGTTATCCCCGGTTATGCCTGCGATCACCACCTTGCCGTCTGCGGGTGAGACAACAGCCCCTTTTTCGTCAGGGGTCACACGGTCAGGATCCCTGAAAAACCAGCAGACAAACGCCGTAATCACAAGTGTTATGACAGCTGCGGCCGAAAACCCGGCTATCGCCAAAACCGCTGTTGTAAAAGCCGCCGCCCCTATAAAAGGATATCCCGGCCTGGCGATTGGAAATGCAGTCCGGGATGGTGGATCGGCCCATTTATAACGCTGCATCTTTCCCTTTTCCCGTCTTTAAATTTATCATAGGGCCATTAACATTTTTTTTGTGTAATATAACAGGCGATCTCCCCATTGTCAATCATAACACAAAAGCTATATCCCTATTTTCCTGTCAGGCCCGTCATTTTTTTTCATCATCATTATTTTTTTCTTCACACAGCTCGGGGTAGAACTTTTTCATGCATTCGGGGCATATGCTGTGGCTGAACATGGCATCAGAGTGTTTTCCGATGTAGATCTCAACCTGGTCCCAGTAGCCCTTGTCATCCCTTATCTTTTTGCAGTAGGAGCATATTGGGAGTATGCCCTGGAGCGTTTTTATATGTTCGAGGGCCTGTTCAAGTTCCTTGATCCGGGCTGACAGGGCTACCCTTGCCTCGACAAGACGCCTGCCGACCTTTATTTCCCAGGCCTCAGAACCGTCAGCAGCCTCGACTACCTCGTATCCCGATTTTTCCAGCACGGCCTTGAGCATTTTGCGTGAAGTTGAATCGTCCTCGGCTATAAGAATCCTCATTGTCACCCTCTTTTGTCGTCAAATTGTTTGTTTCCCATTGCTGCTTTGAGCCGTTCAAACTCGGCTTCCAGTTTATCAAAGAGGTTCTTTGCGGCCTCCATGTTGCCGTTTTTTGCAGTTTTCTCCATCTTCAGGGCGACAGCTCGAAGGGCTGCTGCTCCAACGCTTGCCGCTGCTCCCTTGATGGTGTGGACCTGGCGCTCGACCTCTGCAATATCTTCCGCTTCCAGCGCGTCCTTCAGCGCTGCTGATAGTTTTGGAATATCTGAGATAAACCCCCTTACGATATCTTTGGCAAGCTTCTCGTCCCCCAGCAGCCTGTCCAGCATTTCAGCCTTGTCCCATACAGGGATCTCTTCAAACGTATCCGGCTGTGTGTTTGGTTCAGCCTCCCGGCCGTCTTTTACATGGCCGGCGGCCGTCCCTTCTGCACCAGGGAGCCATTTCTCCAGAATACCGGCGAGTTCCTGCGGGGTTACAGGCTTGGCTATATAATCGTTCATACCGGCATTGATACATTTTTCACGGTCTCCCACCAGGGCATGGGCGGTCATTGCTATGACAGGAACGTCGTGGTTCAGAACCGAAGAGCCTGGATCGCGGATAATCCTGGTAGCTTCAAACCCGTCGATCACCGGCATCTGGCAGTCCATCAGTACAAGATCGTAGGGGATGGAACAAAGCGCTTTAACTGCTTCATCGCCGTTGCCCACGGCATCGGCAGACAGCCCGAGTTTTTTGAGTATGCCCAGAGCGACTTTCTGGTTTATGGCGTTGTCTTCGGCAAGCAGTATTCTGCCCTTTATGTTTCTGTACGATGGCAGGCGCTCCTGAACGGTCCCGGGGACAATGATTTCCTCTTTTTGGTCTTTCCTGCCAAGGGCCAGGGAAAGGACCTCTTTTAGCTCGTTGTGCCGAATCGGCTTTGCAAGGCAACCGGCAAAGCCCATATCGGCGCAATGCCTGGCGTCCCGGTGTGTTCCAAGGGAGGTCAGCATGATTATACATGTTTCTGCAATACGCTTGTCTGCTTTTATTGCCCTTCCAAGGGCCTCTCCGTCCATGCCAGGCATCTGCATGTCTATGACGGCTATGCGGAATGGATATCCCTCATCAGCAGCTCTGTAGAGAGCAGCAAGTGCATCCGGCCCGTTAGGCGCCTCGGATACACGCATACCCCAGGATGACATCCGTATTCTGAGAATCTCCCGGCTGGTAGCATTATCATCCACAATAAGGACACGCACCCCTGCAAGATCTCTGTTGGGTACAGAGACCTCTTTTTTTTCGCCGATCTGTCTTTTGAACCGCGCCGTAAACCAGAATGTGGCCCCCTTTCCCTCCACGCTTTCCACACCGATATCGCCGCCCATCATCCTGGCAAGTCGCCTTGATATTGCCAGGCCCAGTCCGGTTCCGCCGTGTTTCCTGGTGGTGGAAGAGTCGAGCTGGGTAAACTCCTCAAAAAGCATGTCTGTTTTGTCTGCAGGTATTCCAATGCCAGTGTCTCTTACCGAGAAGCGCAAAAGCACTTCATCTTCTGTTTCCGATTCAAGGGCAACCCGGATCTCAACTTCACCCTTTTCCGTGAATTTAACGGCATTCCCGGCCAAATTGGTCAGTACCTGCCTGAGGCGGCCAGGATCACCGGAAAGAAGGCTGGGCACACCCGGATCAACCGAGTAAACCAGTTCCAGCCCTTTCTCATAAGCCTTTACCGCTATGGTTGAGGCAAAGTTGTCCATCAGGGCGTTAAGATCGAAATCCAGGGTCTCCATTTCCATCTTACCTGCCTCTATCTTGGAAAAATCAAGGATGTCGTTGATTATTCCAAGCAGCGATTCGGCACTGGCTTGGACTATCTCTGCGTAACGCCGCTGTTCATCAGATAGTTCTGTGTCAAGAAGGAGGCCTGTCATTCCGATTACCCCGTTCATTGGGGTACGGATTTCGTGGCTCATGTTTGCGAGAAACTCGCTTTTTGCCCTGCTGGCCTTTTCAGCCGCCTCGGCAAGCCGGTTCGCCGTGGCGATGGCTTTTTCAAGCTCCCTGTTGGTCTCCTCCAGCTGTTTTTGTGTGTTTTTTATCTCGGTTATCTCAACCGTACTGCCGAATGCTGCTATGTTTCCGTTGGGCTTTCTCACCGCGGTACCCCTTGAGCGGCACCATATGATCGAACCGTCAGGTCTGCAAAGCCGGTATTCCACAGAAACATCGCTTGCGACAGATGCGAGAGCTGAAAAGAAAGTCTCCTGTACACCTGGCAGGTCGTCAGGATGGACATACTTGAAGTATCTGTCGAAACTGTCACCTATTTCCCCCTCGGGAACTCCCAGCAGCTTTTCGGCGACAGGTGATATGTAGCTGCCGACAAAACCGCCGTCTTTGTCTGCTTCATAGCGCCATACTATGTCCGAGATACTGGCTATAACCTCTTCGTACCTGGACCGGCTCTCCTCCAGCTCCTGTTCGGCTTTTTTTCTTTCGCTTATGTCCCGTACCGAGGCCTGCAGGACCATTCGCCCGTCAAGTTCCATAGCGGTAAGCAAGACCTCGGTAGGGAAGGGTTCGCCGGTATCGTTTCTTTTGTGCATCCATTCGAACCGGCAGGAACCTTCCCGCATCGCGGTTTCTATGCGCTCATTTGCGGCCGTCATGGAGTCCCGGCCGTCAGGCTGTTTTGGCGGAGAAAGATGCGCAGGGTGAAGCGAGCAGAACTCCTCCTTTGACGAACATCCGAAGATCGAAAGAGTGCGGAGATTGCAGTCGAAAAATCCATCCTTGTCAAGCATCATAATGGCGTCAGAACTTGAATCGTATATGGTACGGAACATGGTCTCGGCATGCTCAAGCGCTGCCTGGGCTTTTTTACGGTCGGTTATGTCGCGCATTATTCCAACCGCGTGCCAGTTACCGTCTATCTTAAGGGCTGCCAGGGAAAGCTCGACAGGCACCTCGCCACCGTCGCTGCGCAGTGCGTAAAGTTCAAGTGTCTGGCCAATCTTAGGGCCCTCGCCGGTTTTGCGGAAATGCTCGAATCCCTTCAGGTAGTCTGAGTGGTAACGTTCCGGGGCGATAAGCATGTGCAGGTTCCTGCCGATTGCCTCGTTTTCCGCATAGCCAAAGATCTTTTCAGCAGCATTATTCCAGAAGGATATATCGCCTGCCTGGTCTGTCATGACTATGGCGTCATGGGCGGAATCAGCTATCGAATTTATAATCAGACCGCGCTTTTCCAGTTCCGCAAGACGGCTCCGCAGGCCCTTTTCAGAGCGGAGGAGGATAACCGTCATTACCCCAAGGATCAGGGCTAAAAGAAGAACCATGCCCACAGGAGTCGCAATGCTGGAAAGGGTCTCGTTTTTCCATGCCCCGGCATCGATCGCCATACCCAGCATGATGGACGGTTCCCCCTGGCCGGTATTTCGCATGGGAATCAGGGCTATTATGCTTCCTGCACCGCCGTCCGCAACAGGGCCCTCTACGAGCGGCAGGCCGGTGGCAAACGCCTTTTTAAGCAGGGGAAAAAATATCCGGCAGGACTCATTTCCAACGGCCTTTTCCCCGGTTCGGCAGCTGTCAGCTATCGGGATCAGAGCACCGCCGGGTCCTTTTGCAATAAGGCAGACCGACCGGCATCCGGGAACGGAGGCCCTGATCCTGGAAAGCAGATTTTTCAATTCAGGAACGGTTCCCATGCCGGTTATTGTTACAGGTTGCAGGCTGTTTTGCAGGAAAACCGAATCAACAGCCGTTACGGCCAGCCTGGCATCCCGGAGAAGGACACTTCGCATTGCGTTTTCAGCCCTGACATAGGATTGCCGGATAAAAAAAAGGCACAGGAGCAGAAACAGCGCCAGGGAGCTTTTTTGTTGGAAAATACGGGTTTCATGACAGTCTTTTTTTTATTAATTGTAAGAAAAGAGAACAGCACTATTATTTCGAAAGCCCGGGCTGCCAGGCTATTATTTTCAAAAGTTGATTCAGGCGCAGCCCACTTTTTTTAACCAGTCAAATTATATATGATTAGGTGTATCAGGCAATCTGTTTTTGGAATTTATCCGGTTTTCCAACATTTTTTTGCTGTGTAACGAAAACTTTGGATGGAGAAATTTCAATAAATGCCCGACACCAGGCATGCCCGCTGTTAGTTGTATCTTACAAGTCACTATTGGCCAAAAACGAATTTTTTGACAGCATGATTGATAAGGGCGACCTGCTTTTAGCTTTAGAGCCGGTGATAATAAATTCAAGTGGCTATCGATCAAAAGGGGCGTTTTGGGGTTTTATTTTGGACAACAATGTTTGCAAGTATATTTTGTGCCGAATAATAGGCTTTAAAAATTGTGGGTTATCGTGTAACCAGCAATCATGTACACGTTTTTTTGATTTTCCCATGCCAAACCGGAACGGACTTGAATTCAGCGGTCATGCCGATTTGATTGAAGTGGTGTGAAACCTGTAGCGGCCTCTGGCATCAGGGCGGAAACGTCATGAACAAAACCAAACAAACATCGCATAAAACGGTCGGCCAGTTGTTCCTCATGACCAGCCGCCGGTTTGCGCCGTTTTTCTGGACCCAGTTTTTAGGCGCGTTTAACGACAACCTGTTCAAAAACGGTCTGGTGATATTGATCGCATACGGGACAGGCAACGTAGTTTCCGCAAACAGCGATATTTTTTTAAACCTTGCTGCAGGGCTTTTTATCCTGCCGTTTTTTCTGTTTTCAGCCACCGCCGGCCAGATGGCTGACAAGTATGAAAAATCGATGCTGATCCGGCGCATCAAAATCGCCGAAATCATGATTATGGGTATGGCCGCGGTTGCCTTTTTATATTCGGCCGGGATTGCTTTGATATTTCTGCTTTTTTTAATGGGTACCCAGTCCGCATTTTTCGGCCCCATAAAGTACAGCATCATTCCGGATCACCTCAATCCGGATGAGATTGTCGGCGGCAACGCCCTGGTGGAGATGGGAACTTTTGTGGCCATCCTTCTTGGCCTGATCGCGGGAAACCTTTTAAACCCGGTTGAATTCCCGCCCGTCTGGATCGCACTTGCTGTCTGTTTTGTCGCGGTCCTGGGGTGGTTGGCAAGCCGGTTCATCCCGGAGGCGCAACCGCCGGCACCGGACCTTGTTATAGGCTACAACCCTCTCACACAGACGATGAAGACGATCGCCTGCGCCCGGCGCATCCGCCCCGTTTTTCTGTCGATCCTTGCCATATCGTGGTTCTGGTTTCTGGGGATGGCTTACCTGACCCAGCTCCCGAACTATACCAAAAAGGTTCTTTACGGAACGTATGATGTCTATACCCTGTTGTTGACAATTTTTTCCATAGGGATAGGCTTTGGCTCCATGCTGTGCGAAAGGCTTTCCGGCCGGAAGATTGAGCTGGGCCTTGTCCCGCTCGGCTCTCTTGGCATCACTGTTTTCGGGACAGATCTTTTTTTTGCCACGCCCGCGGCTAATCATGCCACGCTTATCGGCATCCCGGCATTTATCCATTCTGCCGAAAACATCCGTGTCCTTTTTGATCTGCTTATGATCGGCGTTTTCGGAGGCATCTACATTGTTCCACTGTTTGCCTTCATCCAGACACGGACCGAACAAAAAATACGTGCCAGGGTTATTGCTGCCAACAACATTTTAAATGCGTTTTTGATGGTTATGGCCGCTGTTGCCGGTATCCTGCTTCTCGGGGTTTTGAACCTGAGTGTTCCGGAATTCTTTTTGGCTCTTGCCATCATGAATATTGTCGTGGCCGCATACATATATACAGTGGTGCCTGAGTTTGTCATGCGGTTTCTAATCTGGATGATCACTCACACCATTTACCGGGTCAGGCATGCCAACCTTGGCACCATACCCTCTACCGGCCCGGCAGTGCTTGTCTGCAATCGTTTCAGTCACATGGATGCGTTGATTCTTGCCGGTGCGTGCCGCCGGCCTGTCAGGTTCGTGATGCCTGAATCGATTTTCAGGATTCCGGTTCTAAGTTTCATATTTAAAACAGGCAAGGCGATTCCCATTATCTCAAAGCGCGAAAACCCTGCCGCCTATAATGCAGCGCTTGACTCAATATCCAATGCCCTTGAAAAGGGCGAAGCTGTTTGTATATTCCCGGAAGGGGAACTGGCTGCAGACGGCGAAACCGGACTGTTCAAACCCGGCATTGAAAAAATTTTACAAAAAGTTCGGGTACCCGTGATCCCGATTGCCCTTCATGAGATGGGAACCGGCTTTTTTTGTCATAGTGGCGGGCCACCCATGCGGAGCCTGCCGTGCCGGTTTTGGCCGAAAATTACCATACAGGCCGGGAACCCGGTTGCCCCTGAGGAAGTGTCGGCAGACGAAATAAGGGAACGGTTGCTTGCCCTGATGGGGACGCACAGATGATAAGAAAATGAACAGGCCGGTGCGGATAAGCTCCACTCCGCCCACGTTGTGGGAGCGGGAAATAGTCGGCCCCTTTCTGCATGGCTGTGTTAAAAGCCTCGTCAAAACATGCCTGGACCATTTCGGACAGTTCACGGTCCGGGTTTTTGACCTGAGATTCACACAGGCCGTGGACAAATGGAATGGCAGCGTACCGTGGGCCGTTCTTTTTTTTCAGCCTGAACAGCAGGCCACGTCGGCCATATCACCCAGCCGGCGTTGAAGGGCCCGGTAGATATCGTCTGACATGGTGTTCCATTGTATGTATATCTCGTAAAGTATTTGGCTATGTTCTAAGGCGTGGAGGCGGAACGTAAACCCGTCTCAGGCCCTCCTGGAGAGAGATGGCCTGTTCCGGGCAGAAACGGGCGCAGATGCCGCAGCCGATGCAGTATTTCTCCTCTCGAACCGCTGTGCCGTCACTATCTATGGTAATTGCATCCACAGGACAGCGCTCAACGCAGATGCCGCAGCCGGTACACATATCAGCGTCAATAATGGACAGGTAGCTTGTAGAGTTGACCATGGGTACCACGCCGTTGCGCCAGAGGGTGAAGGTGTCGCAGCAGTCCTTGCAGCAGTTGCAGATGCTGTTTTCATCCTTGTTAATGTTTGAACCGTTGTGAAAAGCCTTGTGGATCAGGCCGGCTTCTTCAGCCTTTTTCATGATGGCCAAGGCCTCTTCTTTTGATACCGGCCGGGCAAACCCCTGGGCGATGGTGTGGCGGGCGGATTTGCCGAAGGTAAAACATACTTCAGACGGAGCGTTAAGTTCGCAGTCATGGCCCAGCACCTTGTTGTAGTTCCTGCAGAAACAGTGGCCTACAGCGATATCGTCAAACTTGTTAATGATTTCTTCAACGGTCCTGGCAGGCAGTACGGTGTCTTCGGCGCCGATAGACCTGTTGATCTGAATGGTGTTTCCACTTTCCGTTGTCAAAACCGGCACGGTCCGGTCCACAGGCGGCTGCTGTTCAAAGATCGGCAGCAGATTGTCATAGTTGCGCTGCATGTTTTCCTGCAGTTCCTGCAGCAGGGTATGATAAAGCTTTGCGATTTTTTCAAGCGGCTCCCTTTCTTTGCCCTCCGGCAGTTTGTTCATGAAAGTATATTCAAAGGTTCCCACCAGGATCAGGGGCAGCAGGCGATAAACCATTACGCCACGGCTGTTGGGCTGATTGAATATAATGCCTTTTTTGGCCAGAGAATCGGTTCGGGCCTTTATCTCCTTCTCCGAAAGGCCGGTCTTCTCTTTGAGCTGATCTATGGAGAGAGATTTTGCGCCGTCAAAGGCGACGTTGATAAAGTCTGCATCATCTTCATCCAGGTAAAATTTGACGATCTCAAGAAGTGTGTCGGTCACGGCAAAGGGAATCATACCCGCGCTGGCAATAAGGCCTGCCGCTTTTTTGAATTTCTGCTTCGCTGTTTCTTTCATCAATGGCCTCCAAAAGTAGAGATGGGTTGTTTTTGGTGGTGTCCTTTAGCCACGCATTGTATGTAAAGACGAAATGGAGCATATGTCAATATTATGGAATGTCCGAATGGTTAATATCAAACAGGTTGTTGCCGGGGGCAAAGGCCGAGGCCCGTCGATCCCGGCACATTATGCCGCCCTTTTTTTTTGTTTGTTTTTTGCTTCCCAAACCCCTCTGCATTATACACTCCAGACATGCACGGTCACTTTCAGACTGAATAACCAGCAGCCAGGCCGGTAAGCCGGCCAACAAAAGGTGTCCGTGAACAAAATGGATGGAACTATCTTTTGCCGGCAGCAGTGGCGGGCCGTTCGAGTATGTGCATGCACATGGCGGCCTCTTCTGTTCCAAGTGCTCCGCCGCCGTTTTCAGCCATTGCAAGAACCGGGTTTTCAACCTGGCGTTTGCCCGCGTTTCCCCTCAGTTGGGTTACAAGCTCGTGAATCTGGGCAAGCCCTGACGCGCCTATGGGATGTCCCCTGGAGATAAGCCCGCCGCTCGTGTTTATCGGTATCCTGCCGGTAATAGCGGTTTCGCCGCGCCCGGCAAGGACGCCGCCCATGCCTCTTTCGCAGAAGCCGAGGTTTTCAGCCTGAACGAGTTCTCCAAAAGCAGTGGCATCATGAACTTCCGCAAGATCTATATCTTCAGGCCCAACACCGGCCTTTTCATAGGACGCTTTTGCAAGACGTTCTCCTATATCAGGGCCGCTGCTGCCGTCCGGGTAATGTTTCCCCGATCCCAGTATCGACGCCCTTATTCTGACCGCCTGGCCTGAGAGACCAAGCCTTTTTGCAACATCTTCCGAACATACGATGGCAGATGCCGCTCCATCTCCTATGGGAGCGCACATCGATCTTGTAAGCGGGAAGCTGACTATCCTGTCTGCAAGAACTTTTTCCACCGGCACCTCAAAACGGTACTGTGCGTTGGGGTTCAGTGTGCTGTTGAAATGGTTTTTTGACGCTATAATGGCAAGCTGCTCGACTGTGCTGCCATATTTTTTCATATGCTGCCTTGCGGCGTAGCCGTAAATATCCATGAATGGCGAATGGTCGCCTGCTGAGAGCGCCCGCATTTTTTTGACCGTATCGTATCCCAGCTTTTCTCCGAGAGTGATGCCCACAACGATCGCATCCCTCAGTTCCTTCAGCCGTGTTTTTACCGTTTTTTTCCTCCTGCTCCCTGAGCTGTTTGCGGCAGTACCTGCCTGGTACTTTGCCTTGAAAGCCTCTATCCTTTTTCTGTCTTCATCGGTCAGCGAAAAACCGGAGAGACTCTCTGCGATCTGCACGCAGTTTTCGATGTCTATCCCCCCCAGAAAACTCGCAAATATCGCCGTTTTGTTGGAGTGGTAAAGTTTTTCCACCCCCACCGCCATTGTAATGTCGTACAGTCCGCTTGCAACGCCCAGCCATGCGTGGTGAAATGCCGTTGAACCGCTGGCGCATGCGTTTTCGACATTGGTTATGGGAATGGTGTCTATTCCTATAGGCCTCAATGCTACCTGGCCGCGGATACAGTCCTGGCCTTTAGAGTTCCCCCATCCGGAGTTTGAAAACCACAACGCCTGGATATCTTTTTTGTCCATTCCGGCATCCTTCAGGCATCCGGTTACCGTCCGGGCTGAAAGATCCTTTATGCTTTCATTCAGGTATTTTCCGAATTTAATGGTGTGAATGCCTACTACAAAAGCATCTCTCATGGTAACCCTCCTGCTGCCCCCCTTGGTTATCCTGCAATACTCTCCAGGTATTGGACCTTTTTTAAAGACGCCATTCCCAGCAGAGACTGCGCCTGTTTCGCGTCGCGGAACCGTTTTTCCTGGCCGAAATCCTTCATGTACCCGACCCCGCCAAGTACCTGTATCCCGTCAGTGGTAAGGTCGCAGGCCATTTCCTGGATATGTATTGCGGCTGCCCGGCAGCACTGTTCCCAGCCGTTTTTGCCTGCGTCTGTTGCGCCGCAAGCAGCCGAGAGTATCAACTCGGCGTTTTTTGTCATTACAGCCATGTTGCCGAGGATCATTTTCATCTCGGACCATTTGATGATTTCCCTTCCGCCCTGGAATCTCTTGGTGCAGTAGTCCAGGGCCTCTTTCAGGGAACCTTTCATTATGCCCAGGGAGATGGCTGCCGCAGCAACACTCATTCTGTCCGCCATCTTTTCAAAATACTCCTGGCCACGGCCCTCTTCTCCAATCAGAGCGGCTTTGACATTGTTGAAGGTCATGTCAACCGCCGGACAGGCGTGAAATCCAAGGCTGAATACCGGGTCGCTTCTGTTTATCCCGTTGGCTGAAAGATCGACGAAAAAGAAAGAATATCCGTCCTGTCCGTCGAGCCTGGCCGGGATGACCGCCTGCGCGGCCATGCCGCCAAGCACGACATACTCGATTCCGCCCGACACGGTATAACCATCGCCGCTTTTGGATGCACTGGCCACATGTTCGACTTCGGAAGGATTGTTAAAAGCGGGAAATGCGATTAAAAATTCTTTTACTGTTTTTGCATTGCCTGCCTTTTTTAACAATCCGTCGCTTTTGGCTATTCGCATTATCTCCTGGGCCTGGGTATTGGTGAAGATGATTCCGGCAAGGCTCGCGTCCTCCTGGGATATGTTTTCAAGAACAGTGCACAGTGAGCTCATTCCCTGGCCGATGCCGGAGAACTCCTCCGGAAGTGTGGTATGGAAGAAGTCCAGTTCAAAGGCCTTTTCCAGCACAGGGTTCCAGAACGGCCCGAATGGGAACCTGTCGTTGTTTTCCCTGTTTGGGGCAAGCTCCTTTTTGGCAAATTCAAGGGCGGCCCCGGCGAGGAGCTTTAATTCCTTGTTTGAGTTGGCTGACATAGTTTTCTCCTTGCATGTTGAAGTGTATCCGGTGCCTATTCGTCAAACACCACGGTCTGCGGAAAATCCCTGGCTATAAGGCACTTGAAAAGATTCAGCCTGTTTAACTGGTTTGTTCCTTCGTATATTTGAAGCAGCTTGGAGTCCCTCAGGATTTTTTCAGCGTTTTTATCATGTCTCAAGCCGGCCTGGCCCATCATCTCCAGCGCCAGGTGGCAGTTTTTGACTGCAAGGTCTGTTGCGGAAAACTTGCAAAAGGAACCCAGCCCTGCTGTTATCTGGTTGTTTTCCTGTTTAAAGGCCAATAGACGCGCCCTTCTTAGAAGCTTGGTTGCAACCGGCTTGCGGAAAAAATTTTCAAACAGGTTGAAAAACCGCACGGGCATGTATTTTGAAAAATAGTAGACCGGCTTGTACTGAAAAACAGCCATAGGGCCGAAAACGCCATTTGCATAGTTTGATTCCATGTATGCAAGCCTTGCGGCAAGCATGTTTTTATACATTTCGGCCAGTATGCACTGCGCCCATTCGTGGTTTATCAGCAGCCTGCCTTTTACCTTGGTCTTTGCCGCAAATTTCAGAGCGGTTTCAAAAGCGCCTCTGGCCCCTCCGGCCCCGAACGCACCTACACCACACCTGGAGGCGGCCAGCGTGTCATCAAGCAACGAAGCCGCCAAATCCTTTTTGCTCAGGCCCGTCTTTGGCATGTCCATTCTCATATCGGCGCAGACATATTCATCAGGTATAAAACAGTCGTTGAATATAAGTTCGCTGGCCGGGCAGCATTTTTGTCCCAGCTTTTTTTCCATTTTACCGAATGAAAAGCCTTTGGTTCCGTTTTTTACAGCCAGAACAACCATGTTCTCGGACGGCTTTTTCAGATCTGAATAGGCGATAAGCATATGCCAGGTAGCAAGGTGTCCGTTGGATATGAACACCTTTGTGCCGTTGACCCTGTATCCGCCCGGAACCTTTTGGGCGTAACATGTGATATTGCCCTTGTCGACAAGTTCTGTTTCCTCTACATCCGTGCCTGCGCCGGGCTCGGTTATAGCCGTGGAGAAGATGCATGGTGAATCGGTTTTTTCTCCCTCTATTGTATCCATGAAAAGCCTTCGTATGAGCCTGACGTTCATTGAACTTGCAAGCACCGTCACCCCGAGATAGTGAACCATTATAAGGTTGGCCATCCCAAGACACGCTGATGCTATCTCCTCTATAAACGGGGGCATGGAGAAAAAAGAGTATCCCTTGCATCCGATCTGTTTGGGATACCACATGGAGTAAAAGCCCCACCTGTTTGCTTCCCTGACAAAATCCCAGGCCAGGTAGTCCGGTTCCTCGTGCATTTTTTTGTCCAGCTCGAGTGTACGGGCGCGTATTACCTGAACGTTGAATTTCCGGGCAATCGCGACAACCTTTTTTGTCTCCTTTACCACGCCGCCAGGCATCCTGGGGGCAGCGTACAGGCTGCACAGCATATCCTCGAAGCGGGGAGTCCTGTTTAGAAGAGTTTTTTGTTCCGATCTTGAAATCATCAATCATCCTCCTGCTTGGCCGGTGAGTTTAAAACGGCACCAAAGTTTGGCAAATGTAACAGTTTCAAAATTTCCTTGGGAAAGAGGTTTTTCCGCGGTCCAGGTAGCGAAACGCCCTTTTGAATTCGATGAACTTTATAAGTTCTATCGCCCCTTCCGGGCATATGGCGGTGCAGTCGCCGCAGGACATGCAGGCCGGCATCTCCTGCACCATACGGGCCTTTTTGTCTGCCAGCTCCAGGGCAGCAGCTGCGCATGCATCAACGCACAGCCCGCATCCCTTGCATTTTTCGTGGTCTATCTTTACCTCGCCCAACAGAATATCAACGCCGATCTTTTTGTAGCTTTCTATTTTTCGTCTGCCGAAAAGATTTAAGTGCTCAGGCATGGTTCCTCCTAATATTTAACAGAGAACACTCCGTTCTCATCGTACCAGTCAATGGCTTTCGTCTCCCTTGTTACGTAGCCGTCAGGTGTGCCCCTGGGATAGCCAATCACTATGGATTCAGCGAGTTTGTAAGGATACTTTATGCCCAAACGCTTTTTCCATTTGTGCGACCTTGCCAAAAGCTCTATGAATCCAACCCAGCATGTTCCCAATCCATAGCTGTGGGCGGTCAAAACCATGTTCTGACCGGCTATTCCGATATCAACCAACGGTTTTCCGGGTGACCGCCTGTCGTAGAGCATGATTATAACGGTGGGAGCGCCGTGGAACAGCCCGAGGCGCCCTTCGCCTATCTCCTTTATGGCTGCAAAGGGAATTGGGTGCAGGCTGTTTGGCATGATTCTTTGGAGGAGTTTTGCAACAGGTTCGGCAAGTTTTTTTTCAGGCCTTGTGTAATCCAGGATTTTGAGAATCCTGCCGCATGTCTCAACCACATCGTTTGTCATCTCTTCGAGTATTTCAGGATCACGGATAACTATAAATTTCCATGTCTGGGCGTTTCCCGCAGATGGCGCAAATCTGCCTGCTTCAAGTATCCGCCTTATGAGGTATTCCGGAACCTGTTTCTTTTTGTAAGCCCGGACGCTTCGTCTGCGGTAGATTACGTCCTCGACTTCGTTAAAGGGCGCGCCCTGCGGGGGAGGGCTTGTTGCTGCCTTTTTGCCTATATCCGCGGAACCATTTTTACCCGCCATAAAAGATTCCCCCCTCTTGCAGATTCACGTTTTGGTTTATATGAAAGCTATTTTTGACAAATTACATTGTCAAAATATAACAAAACAGAAAGATTTTTTCAAGAAAAAAAATAAAAGAACCTGGTTTAACCTGTTATGGGATGTCTGCTTAAATCGTTTGACTTTGATAATCATAATTGTCAAAAATCTGTTTATGGGAAAACATGTAAAAGGGCCGACCAGACAATATGCAGGTGTAGACGCAAAACAGCGCAGGAAAGAGCGGCGTGAAAAATTTATCGCGGCAGGCTTGGATGCGTTCGGCACAGTTGGCTATGCCCGGTCAACCATAAAGGAGATTTGCCGTTTGGCGGGCTTGACGGAACGGTATTTTTACGAGTCGTTTGAGAACAAGGAAGACCTGCTTTGTACGGTATTTCGCAGGCTCATATCCCAACTGGAAGCCGATGCCCAGAGGATTATAGAGACCCCTGGTCTTTCCAGAATGGAAATCGCATATCGTACGCTTGAAATGTTTTATCAGCGGTTCAAGGATGACCCGCGCCGCGCCAGGATTCAGCTTTTTGAGGTGCTTGGCGTCAGTCCGAGGGTGGATAAGGAATACCAGGAGTCTATACAGAAGCTGGCCTTCTGGACCGAGTTTATTCTTGCCGATTCCTTTCCCGGAATAGATCGTAACTGGCTTAAAAACAGCATCATACCTATGAGCTATGCCGGTGGAATATTGGCGGTCGCTCATAAGTGGTATCTTGATGGTTTTACGACTCCTCTGCGTGATCTTGTTGCACCGGCTGTAGAGATGTTTTTGATCATAGGCGGGTATTACCAGGAAAAGGGAGAAGGCGGTACGGTTTCATAACAACTCCAACCTGAGCGTACTTTTGTTTTACACGCAGAGCCTTGTCTGGTATAGTCTGCCTGTTTTTGCCGTGGCAATACAAAATTTTTTATCAAAAAATTGGATAGGGAGTTGTGCCATGCCCTTGAAAAAAGAGCTTCTTGAAATTCTTGCCTGCCCGAAGTGCAAGGGGGAGATCAGGCCTGACGAAAGCGAATCCTGGCTGATCTGCGAGGCGTGCCGCCTGAAGTATGAGGTCCGTGACGGTATTCCGATTATGCTGATAGATGAAGCCGTTCCCATAGACGGCGAGTAATCCGGGGGTAAGGATGAGCACCCCAGCCATACCGGAGCAGGCGAAACTTGTCATCGGGGTTTTTTTGAAGGACAGGGACCTTATAGGTCCGATAGCAGAATCCCTAGCCAAAGAGTTCGGGCCGCCGGATATGGTCAGCCGCTGGCTTCCGTTTGACTATACTGACTATTACGAGCCTGAATTCGGTTCTCCCCTTTACAGGCGAATCTTCTCATTTGCCTCGCTTGTCGAGCAGGACAGCCTGGCCGATGTCAAGCTGGTTACCAACGAGATCGAGAAGCGTTTTACCTCAGGCAAAAAAAGGCTTGCAAACATAGACCCCGGTTTTTTAACACGCGAGCGTTTCGTCCTTGCCACGGGCAAGAACTTTGCCCACAGGATATACCTTGGCAGGGGAATATACGCGGATTTAACCCTGATCTACCGGAAAAAAGAGTTCCATGCGCTTGAGTGGACATATCCCGATTATGCACAAGGTGATTTAAATCGGTTCCTTTTGCTTGCCAGGGAGAGATATGTCTGGGGATTGCAGGCAAACAGCAGCAGGCCCTGACCATTGAGACAGGTAAGGGCATAAACAGATGCTGCAAAAGGCCGGGCTGACCGGTGGGAAAGGCGGTGGTAATGATAAAGAGCATGACAGCTTATGCTGAACATACTGCAGGGGCAGGGGGAGTTTCGGTCTCGGTTGAGATACGCACCTATAACAGCAAGTTTCTCGATGTAACAATACGGCTTCCAGCCAATTGCAGGCATTTTGAGCCCTTTATAAAGGAGTGGGTGACAGACAGCCTTAGCCGTGGCAGGGTTGAGGTCTTTCTGAACATGAACGGCAAGCCTGACGGGACCAACCAGCCGATGTTTGTTGTGGACAGGGAACGGGCTGTTGCCTGCCACGCGGCCCTTGAGGAGCTGCGTGACACGGTTGGCCTCTCAGGAGCGGTTCCCCTTGATTTGGTTGCTGGTTTTGATGGTGTAATTACCCAGCCTGAGCCTGAGAAACCGGGCGAGCATGAACTTGCCCTTGTAAGGGAGGCGGTTCTTGCGGCATTGGAAGGGGTAAACGCCATGCGGGAAAAGGAGGGAGCGTTTTTGGCGGACGACCTGTCCCGGCGCATCGACCTGCTTGAGAAGAATCTTGATTCTATCGAGGGGCTCTCCACAGGCCTTGTCAATACCTGTTTTGACAGGCTGAAGGAAAGAATCGGTGCCATCCTCGAGGATATGGTCGAGCTGGATGAGGCGCGCCTTCTGCAGGAGGCGGCTATACATGCAGACAGGTGCGATATCTCCGAGGAGATCGTAAGGGCAAGGAGCCACATAAACCAGTTCCGTGCAGCTATCGCGGGAAAGGATGCCTGCGGCAGAAAACTCAACTTCCTGCTCCAGGAGCTTAACCGCGAGGTAAACACGCTCGGGTCGAAAAGTTCAGATTCCAGGGTTTCAACCATGGTCGTTGAGATGAAGGCCGAACTGGAGAAGATAAGAGAGCAGGTACAGAACATCGAGTAGCCGGGGTTTTTGTGGACCAAACTTTTTTTGGATTATATTATAAACGCTCCCGGAGATAAGTTGGAAAATATGCGCCGTAAAAACGTTCTGCCTTTCAGGCTGGGCTGCACCTCCTATGTGTATCCGGACGATTTGCTTCCCAATGTGGAAAAATTGGCTCCCCTGTTTGATGATATAGAGATCGTGCTTTTCGAGACAGAGGAGCTTTCCAACCTTCCGGACAGGCAAACCATATCGGAGCTCAAACGCATAAGCGCAGAGCATGGAAACACCTATACGATCCATTTTCCCATCGACAAAAGAGCAGCCGCTGCCGATAAAAGTGAAAGAGAATATTTTCAGCAGCAGGCGCTCAAAATAATGCGTCTGACCGCTCCGCTTGAGCCTTTCGCATATATTCTTCATCTTGAGGGAGTAGACAAAACTGCGTCTATGGCGGAGCAGCGGGAGTGGAGGCGTCGGGCAGCTGAAACATGCGGTAAAATCATGGCATCAGGGCTTGCGGAAAGCGGAAAAATAGCGCTTGAGAACCTTTGTTACCCCCCTGAATGGAACAAAGAGATCGTAGAGGAGTTTGGTTTTTCATACTGCATCGATGTCGGCCACCTTTGGCTCTATGGCCAGGACTGGAAAGGGTTTTTGGAAAGTCACATTGAAAAGGCAAGGATCGTGCATCTGCACGGTGTGTCAGGCAACAGGGATCATCTTTCCATAATAGAAGGGGACCAGTCCCTTTTAGAAGATCTTATTGGAATCCTGGCTGACAGGTTTCGGAACGTGGTGACTCTGGAGGTTTTTTCAAGGGAAGCGGCGTTCGGCTCTGCCCGCAGGATCGCAAAGTTGTGCAGTGTAATGGCCCAGTAAAAACGGACATCTTCTTTTTTGTTTGACTCTTAACATGGTGTCCGTTTTAATTAAATCACATCAATCAAGCCAAAACTTGCTATTGACTTTTATCCCCCGATACCTTAAGTAAATCATCGGTTGCGCAATCAGCAGGCACGCGCCCGTAGCTCAGTCTGGATAGAGTGCCGGACTACGAATCCGTAGGTCGCAGGTTCGAATCCTGCCGGGCGCGCCA
>MZGQ01000018.1 GCA_002085115.1 Desulfococcus sp. 4484_241 | reverse complement strand
GATGTTACCAGAAATCCGATCACTATAACCGTCCCATAGGTTTTGCTTTCGCTCGTTTCTATCCCAAGAAGGGTTTCGATTACGCCTGATATCCCGGTCTCTTCCGACAGCTCCCGCATGGCGCATTTTTCAGGAGTTTCATCAAGTTCCATGAAACCACCCGGAAGTCCCCATTCCCCCTTTTTGGGCTCGACGTCCCGTTTTACAAGGAGTATGTTTTTTTGTTTGTCTGCAACAACCACCGCAGTGGCGGGGACAGGGTTTTCATATACAGGCGCGTTGCAAAATGCGCAGAAAAGACGCTTCCGGCCTTCATGAAACTTTTTTTGCAACGGCTGCCCGCAAAAAGGGCAGTAATGTTTTTCCTTCACAGGGGCCGTCCGTTTTCAGTCGTCAAAGTTTCCCGCAGGCCCCTTGTCTGAAACCAGACCGGCCGCCTTTTTGATTATTTTCTCTTTTGTCCACTCGTTTGGGTCCTCTATCCTTTCCGCTATAGGACCGGGGTCGTGGGAACCGTTCTTGAGTATCGATTCTATAACGATCGGTGCCGTGTCAGAAGCGTAAAGCACGTCTGTTAGCATCTTATACACGAAATCTTCAACGCCTTTCACCATCCGGTCTTTTATCCCGGCGGGCTGGGCATGCATCATGTTGTCGAACGGAAGGTTCAGCTTCTTGTAGTCTCCTCCCTTCCAGCCCTTGGATTGCGCATATTCCTGCATTTTCGCCCACAGTTCGTCTGTGACGCCCCTGTCGCCGTGTTTTACGAAGTTTCCGTTTTCATCGAGGAATGCGTTGCCGTAGTCATTCACCTCAAGCCCCCATGAGATCATCTGCAGGGCCGTTGCAACGTTTGTTTTCGTTGTGTTTGTCTCTTTTGCTATTCTCCTGAGTCTTTCCGAGCTGTTGCCGGATGTGCCGTGCTGAGCTCCAAACACCCTGTAAGGTTCAAGCGCCTTGTGTATCTCCTTTGTAAGCTCAACCTGTATGCCCTGGTCGCTTGCCTCTATACCGTGGGTGGTACCGTTGTTCAGCGCTATCCAGTCCGGGAAGATGCCGTGAGCATTAAGGCCCTGGATGAGGAAAAGTGCTTCTTCCTTGGTGGAAAGGCCCTCCTTCCCTTTTATTTCCCCCACCTCTGTCTCAAGACCGGCCCATTTGGGGATAAGGCTGTTTAGCTCCAGGTTGGCAAGCAGATTGCGGTCATCAGGAAGGTGTGAAGCGTCAATCGCTATGGATGTTATTCCGGCCTCAAAAAGCGTCGGGATCTCCACCCTGGCGTCTTTTATGTCATCGTCGTTTTTTATGCCGTAGTGATCCGCATGTATGGCCACAGGGACCGTTATTCCCATCTCGTTGCAGAAGGCATCCACCTGTCGAGCGATATTCCAGTAGTTGACCGCACAGTAAGCGTTTCTTCCGCCTTCTGACTTGGCTATTTCTATTATTATGGCGGCGTTGGCGCGCTGTGCAGCCCTGAGGACACCACGGATGACAAAGCTGTTCCTTCCGTTCGCTGCTATGGTAGCTGCTTTACCCTTGGCTGCCAGTGCCCTGTTTATGTATTTACCGCTTACTATCAGGGCAGCCGAGTTCGGGAACAGCCTGGAGATGTTTGGCGGACGTCCCACCTTTACAGCCTTTATGTAGTCATCACTATAGGATTGTTTTTCCATTGTTACCTCCCTGCGGTTAGTGTAGTCGGAATAATCCTGTTGCTATTGTCACAGCGTATTGCCTTTTTTCCCACTTTCATCCTTTTCAAGTTTTTGTAAAGCTTCCAGGGTTCTCTTTTTTACTCCTTCGTTGTATTCTTTTACCTTTTTCAGAAAGGCCTTTCGTTTCTTGTGAAAAGTGTTGAATCTTTGCTCAAAATCCCTGAGTCGCATACTGTACAGCTGGAAATCCTCAGGTGTTTTCGCACTTTGCTTCAGACGCTCAAGGTCTGCCCTCTCCTCTTTTAAAGATTGGAACTCTTTGTTTAGCGCCTGTTCTTCTGCCCTGAACTGCCTTATCACGTCGTTTCCCGCAGCCCCTGCACCGGAGTCTGCGCTGGCGGGAACGGTTTCGATATCTTCACGCATAATGCCTTGATTTTTTTTGCCGTCAGCCGGGATTGAGACTTCAGGTTCATAGGTTATGTCGGCGCGGTACCTTGCAGGGACCTCTTCCGGGTTGTTTGTGTAGTGCCGCTTACCGTTTTCATCCACGTAGCTGTATATGTCCGCACGGGCAGGAATACTGAAAAGAGTCGTCACCGTAAAAAACGATGCAAGAAAGATAATAGCAAAATGTTTCATCTGTATCCCTCAACGGCTATGGCTGCAAAGGATAGCGGCTTTTTTTTGAAAATATGATTCTATTTGCCTGACCGTGGAAAGTCAAGCATTTCAGCCGGTCTGACAGATGGCTTAACCAAGGGACAAACCCGGTCGCCGGGGTCAGCTGCCAAGCATGAAGCTCCAAAGAAGACCTGCCGCGCATGCCGACCCTATGACACCGGAGGAGTTGCAGGCCATTGCGTGCATGAGAAGGTAGTTGCCGCTGTCCTCACGCTGGCCCATGAGGTGGACCTCCCGGGCCGAGCCGGGCACAGCCGACACCCCGGCAGCACCAAGAAGTGGATTTATTCTCTGCTTTAAAAACAGGTTCATGATTTTTGCAAAGATGATTCCGGATGCCGTTGCAATTGAAAACGCCACAGCTCCCAGCGCGAATATTCCGATCGATTTGCCGGTCAGAAACACGTCAGCCTGGGTGCTTGCGCCAACGGTCATTCCAAGGAAGATGGTCGCCGCGTCCATTATCACGGTCCGTGCGCTCTGGGCAAGCCTGTCCGCCTCGCCGCATTCCTTGAGGAAGTTGCCGAAAAAGAATGGCCCGAGAAGCGGTATGGATGCCGGGGCCGTGTAGCAGCATAGAAGGATCGCTATAACCGGGAAGATCATCTTCTCTTTCTTGGAAACCTCTCTCATCTCGGGCATGCGGATGAGCCGCTCCTTTCTGGAGGTGAGCAGCCTCATTATGGGTGGTTGTATGACCGGGATCAGGGCCATGTAAGAGTAGCCGGCTATCGCGATAGGGCCTACCAGATGCGGGGCCAGTTTGGCTGTAAGAAAGATCGAGGTGGGACCATCAGCTCCGCCTATAATAGCTATGGAGGCAGCCTCCCTGGGAAGAAATCCCAGGCCCAGCGCCGCAAGCAGCGTAAAAAACACGCCGATCTGCGCGGCGGCACCAAGCATCATCAGCCTGGGCATTGCCAGCATGGAGGAAAAGTCGGTCATTGCCCCCAGGCCAAGGAATATGATTGACGGATAGATTCCTGACTTGACGCCGAAATAGAGATAGTGGAGAACACTGTTGTTTTCGTAGATGCCCAAGCCAAATCCCTTGAAAAACGGGATGTTGCCTATTATAATTCCCAGTCCTATCGGTATCAGCAGCAATGGTTCATATTTTTTCGCAGATCCCAGGTAGACAAAAAAGCAACCTACGATAGCCATTACTATGTAACGCCAGTCGGTAAGAAAAAAACCGGTATTATGCAGAAAATCATATATTAGCTTAGGCATATTTTCACCTGATCCTTTTTTACTGATGTAAATTTACAGATTCCACTTAAACTTCCCTTCGCCTTCGGGGACAAGGAACCCCGATTCCCTCAGTGACTTTATGGTAAGGTGCGGATGGGGCAGGCCCTTTTCCCTGCATACCTTGTAAAGATCGGCAAGCGGGAAGGAGACCCCAAGGCTTTTTGCACAATCCCTGTAAACAGTGGCTATTTTGTGTGTCCCTTCTCCTGGAAGCGGTAACTCGATGTTTTCAACATCGGCCGCAGCCGCTCCCGTGTCAGTGCTGTTTTTTTCTGCCGATGGTTTGCCTGTTTTTTCGATAAAAGCGATTATGACAGGCACCCTCGATATTATTATGGCAAGAGCAGCCAGGCACAACATGTCCATAGTTATTCCAAGGGCGGCCATTGCCCAGCCGTTGGCTTCCAGAATACGTTGAAAAAATTCCAGCAAGGTTCCTCCTTATAAGGTGTTAAAGAAAATCTTGTATGCCGGTTTTGGTTTAAAATCCTTTCTTTTAATTCATAAACTGCCGATTCTGTCAATTAAAATTTTATCCTCATTTTATCATGAGTCGGCTTTGCAGATTCGGACGGGGGAAATTTAGCGAAAAACTGACGTGTTAAAAGTGGTGTTTGTTTGTTTGTGATGCCCTGATAAAACTTCCTGTTTGTTTTCTTCCTGACAAACAGTATATTGACAGGGTATGAAAAGGCTTATGGTTGACATTAAAACAGATGTTTAATACAATTGTTTTAGTTGTGCCGGACAGAAGCATATACTGCCTTTTCAGGTTTTGTTTGCCTGAGACCTGTCCGGATGCTTTGGCGGATTTTGTTCTGCGGGGACAGAGGCTGCTTTTGCCGGGGGCCCCAAAATTGTGGCAGCAGGTTTTACACAAAACGGCCTGATGCTTTGCACCTTTTATGAACAAACCATGATGAACCGTTTTTTTACATTCGATTGTGTGTCAAGGCCTGGAACACAGGCGCGGGAGGTGAATATCCTGTGGGAAAAGCACGGGTATTTTTTTGCGTTTATCATGCTTGTGGCAATGGCGGCCTGTTTTACCGGCTGTGTAAGGCTTGGGCCTGACTTCAAACAGCCGGAACCTGTTGATGCTCCTGCGCGGTTTGAGCAGGCACAAGGCAGCGGCAGCAAAGCAAAAAATGGGATGGCCGGTTATGAAGGCTGGTGGACCCGCTATGGAGACAGGCAGCTTAATTCGGTTGTCAGTGAGATCGTTGCAAATAACCAGGACCTTAAAAAGGCTGCGGCCGTGTTGTTGGAGCTTCGTGCCGTCTACAGGCAGAGGCTCGGAGACTCCCTGCCTTCTGTTACGGCTCAGGCAGGGGCAGAGAGACATAAGCAGAACTTTACCTACAATCCAATTGCCGGTGGCATAGGAGCATCTTCCATGACGACCGCTTACAACCTTTACCGGGCGGGGCTTGGCCTTTCATTTGAGCTTGACCTTTTTGGAAGGCTGGCAAGAACCCGCGAGGCAGCATGGGACAATATTCTGAAGGGCAAGGCTGAGCAGGAGGCGCTGCGGCAGGCGCTTATATCAAGTGGTGTAAGCCAATATGTGCAGATTTCAGCCTTAAGTGAAAAGGAGTCTTTGCAAAACCTCGTGGTGTTGAATGCCGAGAAGCAGGTCAGGCTTGTCAAGGCCCGTTTTGAGCAGGGGCTTGCCGATTTTTCAGCGCTTTGCGCCGCCAAAAACAGCCTTTCCGTTGCAAGAAACGAACTTGAAAATATCCGGAAGGAGATAACAGCCGGCAAGCAGGAGCTGTCTGTTCTGCTTGGGCGGTATCCTTCCGCAGATTTTGAAGTTGGACACTTTGAATGTTTGGTTAAAAACAACCCCGACGTTCCACCCGGCCTGCCATCGGAGCTGCTGAAAAGGCGTCCCGACATACAGGCTGCGCTTTTTGAGCTCAAGTCTGCAAATGCGCTGATAGGAGCGGCCAAGGCAGCCCGGTTTCCCAGTATCAGCCTTACTGCCGATTTGGGTTACTCCAGCTCCCAGCTGAGCGATCTGTTCCAGGCAGGAAGTCTATGGCGCAGTATTGCCGCAGGGATCACCCAGCCGGTTTTTGCAGGGGGAAAGCTCAAGGCCGGGCAGGAAGCGGCTCGGGCAAGGTATCAGCAGGCGTTGATGAATTACGGTAAAACCATACTTGAAGCGTTCAGGGATGTTGAAAAGTGCCTTGCGGTAAGGAAACAGCTGGTGAGTAATATCTGCCGCGTGGAGAAGATTGTCCACAGGCAGGAAAAGGAGCTTGAACTGTCGAACCGTAATTTTAAAGGAGGGGCCGGAGATTACGCACAGGTTCTGGACAGGTCAACGGCTCTTGCCAAGAGCCGGATCTCTTTTGTCGATTTGCAGGCAGCCCTGGTTTTAAACAGGATATCACTGCTAAGGGCGCTTGGCGGTGACTGGTTGCCTGACGGGGACTGAAAGCATAATAGCAGCATACGGTATGGAGCGGTTTATGGACAAAAAAAGTAAAGCGGCCAGGCAGGTTCTTCTGATACTTGTGGCGCTTGTCGCCGGTGCGATCGGTTACAGACTGATCGGGGCAAAGAGCCCACAGCCTGCCGGCAGGAAGGTTTTGCCGCCGCCGCCCCTGGTGGAAGTCAAGAAAGTTAAAACATCTTTGACCGTACTTCGCATTTCGGCTCAAGGCACTGTCGAACCGCTGAAGGTCGCAAGACTCATTCCACAGGTTTCGGGCAAGGTGGTTTTTATATCAGGCAGCATGGTCGAAGGCGGAAAATTTGAAAAGGGGGATATACTGGTAAAGATAGAGCCAAAGGATTACGAACTTGCCCTTGACTCGGCAACGGCCGCGCTTAAGAATGCAGAAAGCAACTTTTTACAGGCCGATGAGAGCTCCAGACAGGCCCGTTTCGAATGGGAGCTCGCGCACGGCAAGGATGGCTCCAAGCCTCCGCCCCTTGCCGTTAAACTGCCCCAGCTTGAAGCTGCAAGGGCCGCAAGGGATGCTGCAAGGGCCGAACTTGAAAAGGCCGGGTTGAATCTTGAAAGAACGCAAATCAGGGCACCTTTTGCCGGCATTGTGCATGAAAAGAATGTCGACCTTGGGCAGTATGTAACTCCGGGACAGTCAATGGCCACGCTTTACGGGACCAAAGAGGTTGAAGTTAAAGTGCCCATGGAACTGAACAAGGCGCTTGAGCTTGTCATCCCCGGCTTTAACGCTTCGCAGGACGCCAAAGGCTCAAAGGCGGTTATAAAGGCGTTGGAGTTTGACGGTCAATGGACAGGATATATAGTTCGCTCTGCCGGCCAGGTTGATCGTCAGACCAGGATGCTGGACCTGTTCGTGCGTGTAAAGGACCCCTATCTTTCAAAGCCGCCCCTTGCCGTGGGGCTGTTTGTGGATGTTGAGTTCCAGGGGCCCACTCTTCCCGAAGGGTGTTTTATCCCGGCCTCTGCCCTTCACGGTACCTTTGATGACGCGATGGTGTGGACGGTGGACAGTGGCAACAGGCTGCATATAAAGAGGGTGGAAGTAGCGGATCGCGGGAAAGAGCAGATTCTGATCCGGTCCGGTCTTAAAACGGGTGATCTGGTAATTGTCAGCCCGGTCGCTGAAGCAAGCGATGGGATGGAGGTCCGGATAGCGCAATGAAAAAGGTTATAGCCTGGTTTGCCGAAAATCATGTTGCCGCCAACATGCTCATGTTCTTTCTGCTTTTCGGCGGAATAATAGTCGGGTTGAGCATGAAGGTCGAGATTTTCCCGGAAACTTCCCTGGACAGGATTGCGATTACTGTGGAGTATCCCGGAGCGTCACCGGAAGAGGTTGAGGAGGGGGTGATTCTGCCTGTTGAGGAGGCGATATCAGGCCTGTCCGGGATAAAGGAGGTGGATTCCACCGCAAACGAGGGTATGGCTTCGATTGTGGTGGAGCTGCTCAAAGGATGGGATGTTGACAAGCTTTACAACGATGTCAAGTCTGAGGTTGACCGTATCACAACACTGCCCACCGAGGCCGAGGATCCCATAGTACGGCAGCTTACCATACAGAACCAGGTCATTAGCATAGCGGTGTTCGGGCCGGCCGGGCAACAGGAGCTTAAAGATGAGGCTCAGAGGATCAAGGATGAGGTCACGGCCCTGCCGGGAATCAGCCTTGCGGATCTTTTCGGTGACAGGGAAAACGAGATACATGTATCCATTACGGAGAATACATTACGGAAATATCACCTGACACTCGAGCAGGTAGCGCAGAAGATTCGGGCAAACAGCCTGGACCTTCCGGCCGGGAATATAAAGGCAAGTTCGGATGAACTTCTTATACGGACCAAGGGCAGGAGGTATTTTGCAAAGGAGTTTTCAAACATTCCCGTCATAAGCAGGCCGGACGGAAGAGAGATCCGCCTGGGAGACCTTGGCAATGTTACGGACGCCTTTGAAGACGTGGACCTGGAGGTCCGTTTCCAGGGACAGCCCGCAATCATAATACAGGTTTATCGCATCGGCGAGCAGAATGCCCTGGATGTGGCGGCAAGGGTAAAGGAGTTTGTTGAAAGGCAGCAAAAACGGCTGCCTCCCAATATCCACATCCAGACATTCCAGGACATGTCAAAAATTTTAAAGAGCAGGATAAAGCTCCTGCTCAAGAACATGGCCTACGGCCTGGCCCTTGTCGTTCTGCTGCTCGGCCTTTTCCTTAACTTTGGCCTTGCTTTCTGGGTGACTCTTGGCATTCCTGTGTCCTTTGCCGCGGCAGTGATGTTTCTTCCAAATTTTGATGTTTCCATCAACATGATTTCGCTGTTCGCCTTTATCATGGTGCTTGGCATCGTGGTGGATGACGCGATCGTGATAGGTGAAAACATATACAGCAAGTACCAGCAGGGCATGCCCGGCAACATGGCCTCGGTGGAGGGAGCACACCAGGTCGGCAGGGCCGTCATATTTTCGGTCTTTACCACGGTGGCGGCGTTCTGGCCCCTTCTGCTTGGCACGGGGCATATGGGAAAATTCATGCGCAACATGCCCATAGTGGTGAATTTGGTTCTCATTGCGTCCCTTGCAGAAGCGCTGTTGGTGCTGCCCTGTCATCTCAACAAGGGGATCAAGGCTCCAAAGGGAAAGGATGGCGCCGGGCGTGTGGGCCGTTGGCTTGAGTGGTTTATAAGCCGTCCATACAGGTGGTTTCTGGAGTTATGCCTTGAATACAGGTACCTGACCCTTACGTCATGTATTTGCATACTCGCGCTTGCAATTGCTCTGTGGACTGGCGGGTGGATAAAGTTCACCTTTTTTCCAAAGGTGGAAGCCGATTTCATGTCCTGCAACCTCACGCTTCCGCCCGGTACACCTTTTGAATATACCCGTAAGCTGGCTGACCGCATACGCGATGCGGCAGAGGAAGTGATTGCCGAGGAGGAGAAGCACCGACCCGGTTCAGCCCCCCCCCTGTTGAAATACACCCTTACCCTGCTGGGACTTCAGGTTTATTCCGCTGGGCACAGTGCCGGGATCGCCGGTTCGGGAGGCAACGTGGCCGAGGTGTTCGTACAGCTGCTCGACAGTGAAAAAAAGGATGTTCCCACCCAGGTGCTGGTAAATAAGTGGCGTAAAAGGGTAGGGCAGTTGCCCGGAGTTGAAAGTCTCACATTCTCGGGCGACCTGTTCGGGTTCGGCAGTCCTGTCCAGATCGACCTGTCCCTGGATGATTACCGGGAACTTGTCCGGGCTGCCGATGATCTCAAGGCCGAGCTTGCCCGGATCAACGGTGTTTTTGACATCAGCGACAGCTTCATACCGGGGAAAAAGGAGATACGGATCCGTTTGAAACCGGCGGCAGCCTGCCTGGGCCTGACCCTGAACGATCTGGCAAGCCAGGTCCGGTCCCGCTTTTACGGCGCAGAGGCGATGAGGTTCCAGAGAGGTAAAAACGAGGTGAAAGTAAAAGTCCTTTATCCTGAGGTGTCCCGTGATGACCCGGCATCTCTTGTCAACATGCGCGTTCAGACCCCGTCCGGTTACCAGGTGCCTTTTTCTGAGGTTGCCGACATTGAAACGGTGCAGGGCTATTCCAGCATAAAGCGTGTGGATCGCAGGAGGGTTATTACTGTTTTTGCGGATGTGGACGAATCAATAGCCAATGCCAACGAGATACGCCGCATGCTTGTTTTGAAAACACTGCCCGCACTCAAACAAAAATACCCCACCCTGCATTATACCGAGGGAGGAGAAGGCAAGGAGCAGGCTGAATCTTTTGCTGACGTGAAAAAGGGACTTTTGTTCGCGTTGCTGGGTATTTTTACGCTTCTTGCAATTCCCCTGCGTTCCTTTGCCCAGCCGGTAATTATAATGCTCGCCATACCTTTCAGCATGGTCGGCGCCATAATCGGGCATCTCTTGCTTGGCTTTAATCTGAGTATTTTGAGTATGTTCGGTATGGTAGGGCTTGCGGGTGTTGCTGTGAACGATTCGCTGGTGCTGTTTGACGCGGCAAACATCCTGAGGAAGGAAAGCGGGTTAAGCATGCGCGAGGCTGCCAAACAGGCCGGTTTGCTCAGGTTCAGGGCCGTGCTGCTGACATCTCTGACCACGTTTGCAGGCCTCATGCCGATGATAATGGAAAAAAGCATACAGGCACGGTTCCTGATCCCGATGGCGATCAGCCTTGGTTTTGGCATCATGTTTGCGACACTTATAACTCTTATCCTTGTCCCGTGCGGATACCTGATGCTTGAAGATCTGCAAAGTGTGGTCGGCAGGGGCGGCAGGAGCTTTATCCGTTTTTTGAAGTTGCGCAAGGAGGAGTAATAAACACGGACTTTGTCTGATAAAGTACCGGGTGAACATCGCCCCATGCTCCCGCACATCATGATATATGGCTGGAAATGATGGTTTTTCTCCGGGAGGTTATCTGTTGGCCTGCTGTAAGTACAGGACAAAAGAGGAAATACTTGAGTTGTTCAGGTCTTTGGGCGTGAAATATATATCGCGCAGTCGTGTGGACTGGGAGCCTCTTTTTTCCATACCACTTGACCGCACACCTTATTATCTCGCCAACAAAGAGGGGTTCGAGAGGCTGGCGGCTGTTTACGGCAACCATATCCGTAACGCGGCCATGGCTCCCGTTTACATAAAAAAGGTTAACGATACTATAGGCCTTGGGGTTTTTGCCGCCGCTCCAATAGATGCAGGCGAGTTTATAGGCGAGTATGCCGGAGTCGTTCAGGTGGCGGGAAAGCATACTGTCACTTATACGTCGGAAAATGGCTATGAATCGGACTACTCATGGTACTACCTGGACAGCCCGCAAGGCGCGCCTCCTCTTGAAATAAACGGAAGACTGGAAGGAAATGAGATGAGGTTCGTCAATCATGGAACAGCTCCCAATCTTAACGTTGAGCACACCATAGTCGATGGCCAGTGGGTGCTTTTTTTTACCGCAGCAAGACAGATCGCAAAAGATGAACAGCTGCTTATAAGCTACGGAGAAGAGTATTGGGATGGCGGATACCGGACCATGGCGGAGCAGACCGATCCTGCGGCCGTGTGCCATGGGAAAGGATAGCCTGGTACTCATTGTTGTTGAAAATATCTTTTCCAAAACGCTTTTTTGATTGATAACCATTTTAATAAGAAAAATACATCCGGCAGCCTGGCCTGCGGCTTCCCCCGGCTGCGCTGCATGGGATAAGAAACCGTTGCGGCAACACGATCTTGAACTATCAGTACACCTATGGCACAATTGATAACATCATCAGCAAAACAAACAATGAACTGTGAAGGGGGAAAACAAGAGTCAAGGGCAGACCTGACCCCTTTTCGGTTCCATAATCTGGCTCAGAATGCTTATTAGCAGTAAATAGCGATTTTTTGCCGGATTATTTTTTGTATAATCTCTTCAATAGTGACCGTTTTTCAGAGTAGAGTACATCTGCTTTGTTGGTTATCTTCATGCAATTCTAATCGCTTTCATCAAATATGGGTGCTCATTTTTCCAACTAAACCCTCTTCCGTTTGGGTGTCTCAATCCATAAGACAGTGCCTTGCCTTTGCCCCATGACAGATACAGTGTGTTCTCTCGCCCTGCACCATTAATTACTGGCCCCTCTTCTTTGCTACACGGACTATTATTTGACCACCTATCCCACATACGATAGCCGACAACTACAATAAGTCTTGGGCAAATATCAGCTAGGATCTCACTCAGTGGTTGTACATCTTTTTGCCAATTATGTTCAGAAGGGGCCAATCGCGCCTTCTGAAGAGGAGTGGTAATATAATTAAAAAAAGCAACCGATTGCCAAAATTTTTTTATATCATCGTTGTTCTCTTCACGATTTAAAAATACTCTTAGCAATTTAGTTCTGTAGCTATCACGATAGCCATCAATATGGTCTTGTGCCATCAAGATGTTGTATTGTGATATATCAACACCTTCCTCGGCGTAAGTAGATTCACCAACTATTAATATTCTTTTGCCGAAAATACCCCCGTTGTCATAATCAGCTCCCTTCCATATTGGTGGCATTGATGTCATCATTGTTTGTCCTCGGCTAACGGCGGCAGTTGAGTGGAATTGGCCCGGCGCAGAAGTTGCCGGAAGTTAGATCGATTTCTGTGCGGGGCAATTTCCCCTCGAACGTTTTGCATGACCAGCGGCCCACCCAAACTTGTCACAGTCAGTGCCGCCTGTACGCATTATCCCTCTGCCGCAATTAATCGTTATTTTTTTTTCTTGTCGTTATCCCCTTGCATGAGTGCCGCCGCAGGCGGCGCGAACATTAATGATATTGAATTTGTATTTTCCCATCTTTTTTCGATTATTATGACCCAAATTGTTTTTGTCAATTAAATTGTCCAATTATCGTGGTTTGTTACGAAAAATATCCTTGCCAATAATTATCCATGGCCCTTAAAGACTTTCAAAATCATTAAATCTGTTGTTGTGCCGCGGCGGTTTTTTATCCCATGCAGCGCAGGTGAAAGCAAAATTGCGGGCCGGGGAAGAAGTTGCCTCTGGTCTTTTTGATAGCTTCATATTACCATATTTTTTTTGACGCAAAGGCCAAAGCAAATGGTCTTTGTGAGTTTTCTGCCATTATCGATATGCTGTCAAAAACCGGTTTTGGGACACTGATGCCTGGTACTGTGTTATGGATACCGACGAGCTTGTAAAGAAGGCCTTCCGGTTTTCACGTCGTGCGCTTAGGATCGACAGGATTCGCGTCCGGAAAAGGCTCCGGTCGATCACCAGCGGCAAAGTCCGGCTTTCCGGCAAGGCGCTGGATGCTGAACTTTCCCGCCTGATGCATCGCCTGGAACGCTCGGCAGCACTCAGGACCGAGCGGTATGGCAGGTTTCCGATGGATCTGCCTGCACCGCCTCTTCCCATTGTTGAAAAACAGGATGCGATCGTAGATGCGATCAGGGAAAACCCGGTCATCATAGTTTCAGGCGCCACGGGATCGGGCAAGTCCACGCAACTGCCGAAATACTGTGTAATGGCCGGGTGCGGAAAGGACGGCAGGGTGGGATGCACGCAGCCCCGGAGGATTGCGGCAGTTTCGGTTGCACGCCGTATTGCACAGGAGCTTGGTGGAGCAGGGGAGACGCTGGTAGGCTATAAAATAAGGTTTGCCGACAGGACATCGCGGCAAAGCCTTATCAAGGTTATGACTGACGGCATATTGCTTGCCGAGGCACATAACGATCCGTTCCTAAACGAGTATGACGCTATCGTAGTTGATGAGGCTCACGAGCGCAGTCTGAACATAGACTTTCTGCTTGGGATTTTGCGGCGGTTGCTTTCAAAACGGCATGATCTCAGGGTCGTTATAACATCGGCGACCATCGATACCGAGAAGTTCGCATCCTCCTTTCCAGGGGCCCCGGTGATAGAAGTCTCCGGAAGAATGTACCCGGTCGAGGTCAGGTATATGCCCCCGGTGGAAGATGACCGTGATTATCTGACCTGCGCTGAACAGGCGGCTGATGCGGTAGACGCCATCTGCAGGCGTGACCCGTTTGGTGACATACTCGTGTTTATGCCCACTGCCCGCGATATACGGGATACCTGCGACATGATAGAGGGCCGCCGCTATCCGGGTGTCACTGTCATGCCCCTGTTCGCAAGGCTTTCCGGTGCTGACCAGGCCAGGGTTTTTTCCAGGCCAGCAGGCAGGAAGGTGATAGTCGCCACGAACATAGCCGAAACTTCCCTCACCATTCCCGGCATAAGGTACGTGGTTGACACGGGGCTTGCCCGTATTTCCTATTACAACCCGCGCACCGGGACCACATCTCTTTCGGTTCGTCCGATCTCCAAAAGCAGCTGCATGCAGAGAACCGGCCGGTGCGGCCGCATGGAGAATGGTGTATGCATAAGGCTTTATGACGAAAAGGAGTTTGAGTCGCGTCCCATGTTTACACCGCCGGAAATAGTCCGGGCGAACCTTGCTGATGTTATCCTGCGGATGATGGCCCTGAAACTGGGGGATGTTGACAGGTTTCCGTTTGTCGATCCGCCCAAGCCAAGAAGTATCCGCGACGGTTATGAAACCCTCGTGGAACTGGGGGCAATACGCCGGAGCAAAGGCAGGCAAAAAAAATACTCTCTGACCGGAACCGGCCGGATCATGGCCCGAATACCGGTTGATCCAAGGCTGGCAAGGATTCTCATTGAGGCCGGCAAGAACGGCTGCATAGAGCCTGCGACAGTGATCGTTTGCGCTCTTGGCATGCAGGACCCCAGGGAATTTCCGGCGGGAAAGGAAAATGAGGCAAGAGAGGCGCATGCGAAGTTTGCCGACAGCAGGTCCGACTTTATTACGCTGCTCAACATCTGGGACAGTTGCAGCGGCATGGGGAGATCCTCCCTGAAACGGTTCTGCATGGATAATTACCTTTCATTCAGGCGAATCAGGGAGTGGCAGGACCTGTGCTCCCAGGTCGAAGAGATCATAAACGAGCATGGCCTTGCAGATAAATCTGTGGCGCCGGCTGACCGTACGGCGGATCCGGAAGGTTTTTACGAGGCCCTGCACAAGGCTGTTTTATGCGGCTATCTTTCCAACATGGCTGAAAAGAAAAACGAAAATATTTATGTTTCCGCCAAGTCGGGCGAGGTGATGATTTTCCCCGGGTCATCGTTGTTCGGAGCCGGGCACCAGCTGATAGTGGCTGCCGAGTTTGTGGAAACATCCAGGCTGTACGCCAGGATGGCGGCTGCCATCCAGCGGAAGTGGATAGCACCTGTTGCCGGAGACCTGTGCCGCAGGACTTTTCTTAACCCGCGGTGGAGCAGGAGCCGCGGCCAGGTCGTGGCGGATTGCAGGACTACGGTTTTCGGCATAGTGGCGGATTATACCGAGTCGGTTCCCTACGGGCCTGTAAACCCGGCCGAGGCTTCTGACATATTCATACGCTGCGCCCTTGTCAACGGTGATGTTGATTATCCATTGCCCTTTATGAAGCACAATGCCAGGCTGGCCGGTGAGGCGAAAAAGACAGAGGACCGTCTCAGGCAAAGGGGGCTTGTGGCCGATGAAGATGCCCTTTTTTTGTTCTACAAAAAGCGTCTTGGCTCCCGTGTCTGTGATATCAGGACACTGCAAAAGGAGATAGATGAAAAAAAAGATCGGTTTTTGAAAATGACAATGCAGGATGTCCTCCCGGGGAAAGTAGACACCGGGCGGCTGGCGCTTTTCCCTGAATCCATCAAACTCGGTGATGAAAATTTTTACTGTTCTTACAAGTTTGACCCTGCGTCTGAAATGGATGGCGTTACCGTTCATATCCCGGCAAGCATGGCCTCGGATGTGCCGGTTTATGAACTTGACTGGCTGGTGCCGGGGCTGCTTGAGGAAAAGATTGCCGCGCTGATCAAGGGATTGCCAAAGGAGTACAGGAAGCTGCTCGTTCCTGTCAGCCGGACGGTAAATATAATAATGGATGAGATGCCAAGGGGGGGACGGCCCCTGCTTTCAGCCCTTTCGATGTTTATGGCCCAAAGGTTTGGGGTTGATATCCCGGCTTCTGCATGGCGGCCGGAAGCTCTTCCGCCTTATCTTCTGATGCGTATAGCCATTACGGATGAAACAGGCAGGCCGGTAAAGATCTCCAGGGATTGTGGCATACTTCGCCGTGCAGGGTTCGGCTCCGGCAAGATTGCTCTGCCTGAACCGCTGAAGCACAGATGGGAGGTTTCGGGGCAGACCACGTGGGAGTTTCCAGACCTGCCCGAGATGGTAGAAGAAGAGACGGGGGGCAAAACTTACCGGTTTTATCCGGGGTTGGCAGACAGGGGTGATACGGTGGATTTGTGCCTTTTCGCCAACCGGAGTGCCGCTGTTGAATCACACGTGGCAGGAGTAAAAAGACTGCTGCTGCTCTCCCTTCCGGGGCAGGCAAGACGCCTGGAGCGGGACCTGGCGCTTTCCGGCCGTTGCGCTTCGGCCGCGGTTCTTTTGGGCGGCGCAAAAAATCTTGAAAAGCAGATGGCAAACCGGGTCATGGATGATCTGCTGCGGTTAAACATAAGAACAGCTGAGGAGTTTGGTTCCTGTTTGAAAAAAGTCCCCGGCCTTATGCAGGAACGGGCTGCCCGGCTGAAGGAGGCCTGCAGTAACGTTGTTCTTGAACTCCATGAGACATTGATGCTGATACAGGAACTTGAGTCGGCGCTCTGCAGGGGAGGGGAGACAGCTGCCGCGCTTGCCGGGATACGCAAAGCGCTTTCATCGCTTGTTCCGGATTCATTTGTAATGGTCTATGATCTTGACGGCCTGCGCAGGCTTGTCCGTTATATCAGGGCCGCAGGCATCAGGGCCAGGCGGGCGGTGGAGGATATAGAAAGGGAGAAACGCAAGGCTCTCCGGGTTAAATGGGCAGAGGACTCGCTTTTGGAAGTTGTGGACAGCCTTTCCCGTAATACATCGGAAGAAAAGCGGCAGGAGGTTGAGGAGTTTTTCTGGATGGTGGAGGAGTACAAGGTTTCGGTTTTCGCCCAGGAACTCGGGACATCTTTGCCTGTATCGGAAAAGAGACTGGCTGAAAAGTTGAAACGGATAAGAGCCATGGTTTAGAGCCGGCATTATTTCATGGTGATGTTGCGCAGTATAACCTTTGTCAGCTTTCCCTGAGGCAATGGGGTCAGGTCTGCTCTTGACTCTTGCTCGCAAAGACCAAGTAATGGGGTCAGGTCTGCTCTTGACTCTTGCTCGCAAAGGCAGAACTGACAAGCGTTGGGATGGGGAAGTATTTTTTGCCCCACGGATGACAAGGGGTTGGGGCAAACTGATGCGGCTGCGCTGCATGGGATAAAAAACCGCACTCGCACAACAATAACAATGAAGACCGGCTGGTGGAGGGTATGTGATAGAAAAGTTGCCTCTGGTTCTTTGATGGCTTCATATTACCATGCTTCCTTTAGCACAGAGGCCAGAGTAAATGGCCTTTGGGGTTTTTCGCTATTATCGATATGCTGTCAAAGCCGGTTCTTGGACATTAATGAGCCGGCATTATTTCATGGTGATGTTGCGCAGTATAACCTTTGTCAGCTTTCCCTGCTTTACCGGCTTTGCCAGGTAGTCGTCAAGCCCTTCGGCCAGGATACGCTTCCGGTCTCCCTCCATGGCGTTTGCAGTAACAGCCACCACCGGGACGTTCTCCCCCCTTTCTTGCTGTATCATTTTTATCTGTTTGGTCGATGCTATACCATCCATAACCGGCATGTTTATATCCATGAGGACAAGATCGAATTTGCCGGATGCAAATTTTTTAACCGCTTCTGCCCCGTCTTTTGCGCAGGTTGTTTTATGTCCCATTTTTTCCAACATCTGCACAAGGATTTTTCTGCTAAGGGCGCTGTCTTCCGCGACCAGAATCTCAAGGCATGGCATGTGCCCGTAATCTGCGGTTTTATCCTGTTCCCGGACGGTGTTTTCAGATATGTCATGATTCAGTTTTTCAAGGGGGATTGTAAACCAGAATGTTGAGCCACTGCCGGGTTCGCTGATAACGCCAATCTCGCCCCCCAGCATCTTGACAAGCCTTTTTGTGATTGTAAGGCCGAGTCCCGTACCTCCATATTCACGCGTTGTTGAGGCATCAACCTGGGAAAAGGATTCAAATATGATATGCTGTTTTTCCTTTGGGATTCCTATGCCCGTGTCGGTCACTTCAAACAGCACGATCGCTTCATTTTGGGTCTCACTCTGCTTGCTTACTGCAAGCGTTACAAAGCCTTCCTTTGTGAATTTGACCGCGTTGTCGCACAGGTTTACCAGGATTTGGCGCAGACGTACCGGGTCACTCGCAACGCGGTGTGGTATGCCGTCATGCAGGTGAATATCAAACCTGACGTTCTTGTCTTTTATGCGCGGCAAGATGATAGCCTTGACATCCCTTATAGTATTTTCAAGCTCGAAATCTATTTTCTCTATGCTGATTTTTCCGGCCTCGATCTTTGAGAAATCCAGCACGTCGTTTATGATCACCAGCAGCGCCTCTGCACTGCTTTTGACGGTTTGGGCATATTCGAGCTGTTCTGCCGAAAGGTCGGTGTCCAGCAGCAGCTCTGTCATGCCTATCACCCCGTTCATCGGGGTGCGGATTTCGTGGCTCATGTTGGCCAAAAATTCGCTTTTTGCCCTGCTGGCTGCTTCTGCGGCTTCTTTTGCCTGTTTCATCGACTCCTCGGCAAGGCTTGACAGAATTATCTGTGATGCGGTGTTTGCGATGTTGCTGTAAATTTCGTACTCCTCATCATCGATCGGGTGGGTAGCAAACACTCCCAGCGCTCCTATGAAGTTGCCCGAGTTGTCGCGCAGCTGCCTGCCGGTGAAGGCCACTATACCGTTTTGCCGTACCCAGTCGCGGTCATCGACAAACGGAGCGTTTGCAGCGTCATTGGTGAGAAATCCGGGCATCTTGGACCCTTTCTTCCAGTTTATGCAGGGATAGCCGATCGGTATGCGTTTGTAACGGTCGGCAACGCTTTCCGTGTAGCCCGAGCTGGCCCTGAGGTGAAGACACTTGTCAACACCTCTGCAAAGGTACCTGGTCTCAGGATTCTTGTTGTGTGGACAATCTGCATTGCACAGGTCAGCCCTGTCCAATACCCAGATACGGCACAGGAATGCCCCCATGGTTTGCACGGTGCCATCAGTTATGATTTTAAGACGCTGCTCAAACGTTTTTGCTGTTAGAATGCGATCATGTATGGCGTTCAGGCCGGTATGCCATGCAAGAAGCCTTTTGTGTGCCTCATCACTTTGCTTTCGGTTGGTAATATCCCTTGACGTGCCTATGAATGACACTATTTTCCCATTATCGTCTTTTAAGGGAGAAATATTTGCCGCGTGCCAACGCCATGAGCCGTTCTTGTGCATCACCCTGTATTCCAATTCTCCGGTCGACTTGCCTTGCTTATTCACGCTTTCAAGGTATGCCTGGCAACTTGGCAAATCATCACGGTGAACGTACCTGTGGAAAGTCGACCCCATTATTTCTGACGGGTCAGCTCCCATCATCTCTTTTAAATTGGATGACATGTATGTGTACTTTCCGTCGGGCGTAAGGGAAAAAATCAGCTCACTTGTTTTTTCCACCAGGGTCCTGAATTTTTCTTCGCTTTCCCGAAGAGCAATTTCTGCTTTTTTGCGGTCGGTTATATCCCTTGCGGTTGACAGGATGCTTGCCGGCTTTCCGTTTTCGTCCCTTATAAACCTTGCTGCCATCTCGGTCCAAATGGTTGAACCGTTCTTGTGGAGCTGCTCAAGTTCAAGAGTGACAAACCGGTCAGGATCCACACCGGGTTTGCCATCTTTCTCCAGTTCCTCTGCGAGTGTTTTTACAACAAGAGCATACGATGACGGGGTCATCATACTTTCAAGAGGCATGGAGAGGATTTCTTCAACAGTGAAACCTCTGAGACGCTCCACCGCTGGAGATACGTAGCTCATGGTCTGTCCATCAAGCCCGATGATTCCTATTATCTCCGTGCTGTTGTCGGCAAGAAGCCGGTAGAGCCTTTCGCTTTCCCGAAGAGCAATTTCTGCTTTTTTGCGGTCGGTGATGTCTCTTGCAGTTGCAAGTATGCTTACCGGTTTTCTGCTTTCATCCCTTACGAACTTTGCTGCCACCTCGGTCCAGAAGGTTGAACCGTTCTTGCGGATCACCTCAAGCTCTATCGTTACGTGCCGGTCCGGGTCCACGCCCGGCATGCTGTCTCTTGCAGATTCGGTTTCTATCGTTTTTATGACCAGCTCGTAAGAGCCAGGTGTAAGGACCCTGGCAAGCGGCAGCTTCAGGAACTCATCGAGTGTGTATCCCGTCATTTTTTTTACCGACGGACTTGCATAGATACTTTTCAGTGTTTTAAAATCCAGGATGTAAACGGTCTCGCTGATATTGTCGGCCAGCAGCCGGTAAAGGTTTTCCTTTTCCCGCAGCTCGGCCTCGGCTTTTTTGCGTTCCGTGATATCTCTTGAAGATGTGAGTATTCTTATGGGTTTCCCGTTATCGTCCCTTATGAACCTTGCTACCACTTCGGTCCATATGGTTGAACCGTCCTTGCAAAACTGTTCAAGTTCAAGTGTTACAATTCTGTTCGGGTTTACTCCGGGCTTGCCGTCATTATCAAGCTCCTGTGCAAGGGTTTTTACCACAAGATCGTATGATTCCTTAGTCATGGCATCACACAAAGGCATCGTCTTCATCTCTTCTACGGTAAATTCCCTGATTTTTTCGAACGAAGGGGAGACATAGAGGTGTGACAGGTCGTCAATTTTTAGGATTGAAATAAAATCGGTGCTGTTTTCCGCAAGCAGCCTGTAGAGCCGCTCCTGCTCTTTGAGCTCTTTTTCACGTTTTTTTGTTTCCGACAGGTCGGTGTGGGTGCCAAGCAGCGCAACAATGGCACCGTTTTCATCCTTTATTACGTCAGCTGTCAGCCAAACCGGGATATTGTCGCCGTTTCTGGTGAGCATCTCCACTTCACCGCTCCACGGGAATCCGTTTTTCAGGGCGGAAAATATTTTTTCCGCAAGAGCCCTGTCCTTGTACCGGGCAACCGGGCCTCCGTCGGCCTCCAGCTCTTCAGGCGTCCGGTAGCCGAAAAGGTTGGCAAACGCCCTGTTGTGGTAGAAATGCTTGCCCGTCGGCGTTGCAATGGCTATGGGCTGGGACGTCCCTTCAATGGCCTGTTTATAGAGCAGCAGTTCCGATTCCAGCCTGGCGTGGTCATGCACGTACCTGGTGACACCTGCTATGCCGCATGGTTTGTTTTTCTCATCATATATGAATGATGCGGTCAGCTCGACCGGGCGTGTCGAGCCGTCCTTGCAGTAAACTTCGATTGTGAGGATTCTGGTGGCTGTTTGCACTCCTTTTTTCGCTTTTCCAAGAGCTTCCTTGAATGCCCGGGAGACCTGGCGTAACGATTCAGGCGTGATGTTTTCTGAAATATCAAGCCGCATGGCCTCATCCACCGTGAACCCTCTCTGGCGGGTGACAGAGGGACTCATATAGGTATATCTCATGTTCATATCCATCGTGAACGCAACATCATAGATATTGTCTGTGAGCAGGTGGTAGAGAGCCTCCAGTCGGCGCAGCCTGTTGATTTCGCGATCCATCCGGAGGTTTTTTATTCGAAATGTGATTGCAAAAATTCCAAGCAGCAATGAAACAGTAGACAGGAATATAATAAACAGCGTGCCGGTTGAAGAGCCAAAGGCTCCGGCATATGCGTGGGCGGTTTTGCAGAAAACGTGCATGCCTGATATGCCTGCCAGTGCCAGGAATGCCGGCCTTTGGAACAAGGCCTTTCTTTTATTGCTTTTTTGTGTGTTTGCATGTCGCATGGAGTTACCTGCCCTTTTTGAAAAATGATGTGCATAAGTGGCCTGACCAACTATTTCAAAATACTATGTATTGGGGCGCAGGTCAATATTGGGAAAGGAAATGTCGGGTTGCCGGGTTTGCCGTATGGGTGCAGATTATGCTTCGGGTGCGGTATCCAGGCCTGCCTGTATGGTCTTTTTTACCGTATCCATCAGTCCTTCCATGTTTGCCTCTGACCAGCCTGTCAGCGGAATCGGCTCGTGTATGATAAGCCTTATGGTGCCGGGCATTAACCTGAGGCTTTTCTTCGGGAGCACATCCTTGCTCCCCACAACCGTCGCCGGAAGAATCGGGACTCCTGCCGCCAGGGCTATTTTGAAACCTCCCTTTTTAAATGGGAGGAGCCTGCCGTCCGGGCTGCGCGTTCCTTCAGGGAAAAATACAACCGATGCGCCGTTGCGGATTTTTTGGCCGGCCGATTCCAGGCTTTTGTATGCCTTTTCAGGGTTACACCGGTCTATGAAGATTTGGCCCATGCGTTCGTATCCCAGGCCGAATATCGGGATCTTTCTTAACTCCTTTTTTATCACCCACCTGAGCTGCAATGGCAGAAATCCTATGAGTGCCCACACGTCGTAGTAGCTTTGATGGTTGCACATAACCACGTATGTGCTTTGCCTGTCGATGACGTCAATATTTTCCACTTCAATCCTGACACCGGAAAGAAGGATGTTAAGCCGTGCCCAGAATTTCCCTATGTAATACACCGGAAAGAAGGATGTTAAGCCGTGCCCAGAATTTCCCTATGTAATGCACGCGGTTTCCCTTTGAATCGACAAACGAAAGCGGTACAGGGAGGCCTCCCTGGTTCGCCCCCGTTTTTCACACCCCGAGGCGTATATTTCGCATTTTTTCCGCAGCTCCGATATAGCCGCAAGGCGTTGTTCTTTTGAAAGGCCGCATGTGTCTATGGTCTTTTTAATTGCGTAAATTCTGTATTTGTCAAGACAAGGCATGGATGACAGCTGGCCATCATGTCCGCCCCTTTTTATCACGAGGGGCCGGGGAAGGAGATATACAGGGTGGGCACAGCTTATACGCAGCCACAGGTCGTAATCTTCGCATGCCGGAAGGGTTGTGTCAAAACCTTTGGCAGACAGAAAAAGCTCTTTTTTCATCATGACAGCGGACGGACTTACAAGGCACAGCTTTAACGATTTTTCAAAAATCATGCCTGAAGGCTTTTTATGCTTTGGTTTTGGATGGATACGTTTCCCGTTTTTGATCCATATCTCTTCGGTCTGGCATATTAAAGCTTCCGGATTCGATTCAAAGAATGCGAGCTGGGCGGAAAGTTTGCCAGGCAGCCACAGGTCGTCCGAATCGAGGAACGCGATATACCGCCCGGTTGAGTGGTTGACACCGATGTTGCGCGCAAAGCTGACGCCACGGTGTGGAGTGGACAACAGTGTTATGCTGTCCGTGTATGGGGCAAGAGCACGAGCCGTGCCGTCGGTGGACCCGTCGTCCACAACGATAAGCTCCATACCTTCAACGCCCTGGGACAGAACCGATTCCACCGCCTCGGTTACCATTTCGGCCCGGTTGAATGTCGGTATGATAACACTGACAAGCCTGTCTGTGGACTTCGTCATATTTTTTTGCAAATACCTGTATTTGAAAATTTTATTTTTTGCCCATGCCAATCCATGCAGCATCCTGGCTGACGGTTTAGATTACAGTAAACAGGATGGTTTGTAAAAGTCCGGCTTGGGGGGGTGGTCATGTGTGGAGGGGGACAGGCGTACAGATTTTCAAGTAAGAGGGTATGGGAGGCGTGGCAGCAAGGATGCTGTAACCAGGGCCATCCTGTAATGGATGGGGACTAATCAAATTCAATGGTTGTCCCGGCAGGGCATGGAAAATATTCCCTGGTGAATGTTTTTCGTATCTTTTCCGTTGCCTTGTCGCCCGTGCAATGGGCAGGGCCGATAAGGCCGGGGCTTATCCGGCCCAGGTGTTCGATGGTGCTGTCAAGACGCTCATCCGACGCCGATAAAAGGTGCATTCCTCCGATTACCGCGTGGATAGGTTTGCCCTTTGTGAGCTGACGGACGTATAACAGTGTATTTATCACTCCGGCATGGGCACAGCCAAGAAGGACAACAGTTCCCCTGGAAGACTCGAAAAACAGTGCCTGGTCATCCGGGAACAGGTCTTTTTGTTCGCATTTTTGATCCAGGAAAAATGGGCCACCGGCATCTTCAAATTCTGTTGTCCGCGGGATCTCTCCGGTAGCAAAAATGGGACCTGCTATTTGCGTCGGCCGGGTCGTGTGTATTATATCAGCGGCAAGTTCGTTCGCCGCTTTTTTGCAATCATCAGGTGTTCCTATGAAACGGCTTTGTTTGTGTTCATTGCAGGCAAACTTTGGCCCAAAGGCTGCCGGGTGGAGATATACCCTTGGTTTTGTGGATAGTTGCATAACGGTTTTAAGCCCTCCGGTGTGGTCGTAATGCCCGTGGCTTAAAACAACGGCATCTGCCTGTTTAATGGGAATATCAAGGCTGCCGGCGTTAACAGGCAGAGCCATGCCCTGGCCGGTATCGAAAACGATACGACTGTCCCCGGTCTCCAGCCAGAAGCAGAGGCCATGTTCCGGGATGAGTCCATTACCGGTCGCATTGTTTTCGACAATTACAGTGATTTTTACTTTTTGTTTCATCGGCCGTTTTTTGCAAGATGGGACGAATCGGTTATGTTGGTAAGGATCTTACCGAGCCTGTCCTCTATTTCATTGTACCTGGCGATAAGGTCTTTGGCAAACTCCCTGTGGAAAGAATCTATTTTTCGCCGTATGTTTTCAAGCCTTTTTTTATAACGGTTGAGGGCCCGTGTTATTGCCTTCATGCTTTCTGCGGATGTCCCGGACACGGTTTGCGAATATTTGGCAAGCTGGTCCATGGCCATTTGGTATATCTCATCCATTTTCGACTTAACCTTCTCCGCCTCCAGGGTCTCCCTCGTGATGGCCCAGAAATGGTTCCCCACTATGGAGTAAGTAATAACCTCTGCGAAGAGGTCGGGATGTTTGAACAGGTTGCGTGTTATGAACTTGATGTACTGCCATCCATAGGGGGTAGGCGGCTGAAAGGCCAGGGATTTGAGCAGCGCTTTTATTTCGTCCAAACGGATCTTGCGCTGTTTGAATCCGGTTCCCTTCAGGTTGTCTAACAGTATGTCACAGCGCGCAAAGTAGTTTTTGAGGTTTTTGTCGTAAATGGTGTCAAGAACCCGTTTGTACCCCTCCCTGAGAGTGTCGGGGTCCATTTTAGTCACCACGTTCGTTTGCATGGTGTGGGTATTGCTGCCGGTTACATGGCCGGAAAGGCGCCCCTCTTTCTCGAGGCGTTTGTACAGAAGGGTTCCAGGCAGGGCATGCAGCAGCCCCACCATTGCCTTGGGAATGCCTGCCTCCTGGATGAACTCTATCTGCCTGTCAAATATATCCTCCGTGTCACTGTCGAATCCTATGATAAAACCGGCCATAACCTCCAGGCCGTGATTCTGGATGGTTCTTACCGATTTCATAAGATCATGCTTGAGATTCTGGCTTTTGCCGGTTTCGGCAAGCGCTTCTTTAGACGGCGTTTCTATGCCAATGAATACCTGGTTAAAACCCGCTTCGGACATAAGGCCCATCAGTTCAGGATCATCAGCCAGGTTTATGCTGGCTTCCGTGTAGAATTCGAACAGGTAGTCGTGTTTCTTCTGCCATTCTATCAGGGCGGGGAGCAACTCTTTTTTGACCTTTACCTTATTGCCTATGAAGTTGTCATCCACCATGAACACGGCGTCTTTCCATCCAAGGCGGCGCAGGGCATCAAGCTCGGCTATTATGGATTCGGCTGATTTTACGCGCGGCCGGTTTCCATATACCGTCCATATGTCGCAGAATTCACATTTAAAGGGGCAGCCCCTGGAGTACTGGACAGCCATTGAAGCGTAAAGGTCACGTTTGAGAAGGTCGAACCTGGGAACAACAGAATTGGTGATGTCGGGCCTTGTTTCGGCCCGGTATATGCGGCGGGCTTTGCCGGCCTCAAAATCGGCCAGAAAATCGGCCAGGGTCTCTTCAGCCTCTCCAAGCACAAAGTAATCCACCCCATCTATCTCCTCGTGGCTCGATGTGGCGTAGGCCCCGCCCGCAACGACCGGCCTGCAGACCTTGTTGCACATTGACACTACATCCATGAAGGATTCCTGCTGGACGATCATGGCGGATACAAAGACAAGGTCTGCCCACTTCACGTCTGTTTCCCTGAGGGGCTCCACGTTCATGTCAACAAGCCTCAGGTCATAGCCGTCCGGCAGAAGAGCGGCCACCGTTATCAGTCCAAGCGGCGGCATGCTGGTCTTTTTGTTTATGAATCGAAGGGCATATTTAAAACTCCAATAGGTGTTTGATGGTATCTGGGGATATACCAGCAGGATTTTTCTTTTTGAATTCATGGGTTGCTCCTCGATTTTATGGTTATTCATGATTACGATATGAGTTAAAGATAAGACAGCAAAAGCGGATGCGCAAGACACATTTCCTTTAACACTATATAATTACAAAAGTTTTACAAACGGCGTTTTGGAATTGGAGGGTATCGGGAATGGGGTATGGCGCTTTTTTGACAGGCGCCGCGCTTTGGAGTCGGGGAATAAAAAAGGACGACGACACAACAATGAGTAGCGGCTGGCCGAGCTACCGGAAGAGTGGAGGGTCAGTTTTGCCGGGTGGTATTTGAAGAGAAAATAGGCGGGTGTGCCGATAACGCCATTAGCGTGAGAGTCTTTTGCCTCTTGTGCTTTGCGCACCGGCAACAAGTTGCCGGTGCTACCCGCATATTTATAGGCCTTTGTGGGTTTTTCGCTATTATCGATATGCTGTCCAGAAACCGTTTTTGGATAATAGTGTAATTTTGATTTCTTTTCAGGAAGTTTTCATCGGTTAATATAAGAATATCTTTGTTTCCTAATTTTTTTTGATTTTGCTCCAGCCCACACACTGGCAAGATTAAATAATGCCATGGCAATTGGTGCTACACCATAAGGATCAAAATCAAATGTATAATAAAAAACTCCTGCAGTCCCAATATATTTTAATAATTTACTTATTAAGTGATAACTTCTTTCTCTTTTTTCAAACCAATTGTAGCTATAATATTTCATAACATTAGTATCCAAAAACGAATTTTAGAATAACGTTCTGTATGGAAAGGATTCTCCTTGTGGGAGATGGTGAACTTTTATTGAAGAAAAAAACAACCAAGACCACAAGGAGAATAGGAAATGCTACGACATGAAAGCCTTTTTAGTCAACTGCTTGCCGTTTTAATCAGGATAAATTTGAAAAACCGGTTATAAAGGGGTCAGTAAAGGGGACAGTCTGCTCTTGACTTTTGCTCGCAAGAGCATAACTGGCAGGCGTTGGAATGGGAGGCGGTTTTCTTTGTCCCTCGGATGGCAAGGGGTTGGGGGCAAGCTGGTGCGGCTCAAAAATTGAAAAAAGCTGTCTTGGAGAAGTTATTTATTGTTCTTTTCTTTTGCTTGCCCAAAAGAAAAGAACCAAAAGAAAAAGACACCCGGCAGCTTGGCCTTCGGCTTCACCTGCGCTGCATGTGATAAGAAACCCGCGTAACCATTTAGATGACCGTGAAAATATGTTTCAGCCTATTCCCGTAGTGGCTGTTAAAGATTTTATAGTCCCGGGGGGCTGCTCTTTTTCCGGTGTGGGCTGGTAGAAGATGGTTCTTATGTATTTTTTCGGAATGAACCTGTCTGTGTCATAGGTGAGAGATTCGGTTGATCCTATGATCAGGTAACCGTCAGGTTCAAGCATGTCGTAGATTTTTTCATAAAGCTTTATCCTGTCCACCGGCGTGAAATAGATACCCACGTTACGGCAGAATATTATGTCAAACGTTCCCGGCCTTGTGGAGGGATCAAGTATGTTGCATGTTTCAAAGCTGGCAAGCCAGCGGTACTCGTCCTTTATTTTCCAGGACGAGTCGTTTATTTTTATAAAGTAACGTTCAATTTGCTCTTTTGTGAGTCCCCGCGAGAGTTCGAATTCAGAATAGACCCCGTAGCTGGCCTTTGAAACAGCGGCATTCGAGATATCGACGCCAAGCACTCTTATGTCGTAATTGTCTGTACCGAGACCAAGCTCTCTTATGACGAAAACAATGCTGTAAACCTCCTGGCCTGTGGCGCAGCCCACCGAAAGTATACGTATGGGTATCTTTGAGCCTGTTCCGGCAGCCGCACTTCTTTTGTCTATAAGGTCTGGAAGTATCTTGTATTGCAGCAGTTCAAACGGGGTGACGTCACGGAAAAAGAAGGTTTCGTTTGTGGAGATGGAATCTATTATCTCCTTTTCCAGCTCCTTGTCCCTTTTGGCCTTATAGTACAGCTCGCTGAACGAGACACATCCGTATTTCTCAAGAAGAGGTGAAAGTCGCGTTTCTACAAGGTATTCCTTACCCTCCCTTAGGGATATACCGGATATGTCAAAGATATACTTTGCAAAGACTTTGAATTCTATTGGAGTTATTTCGGACATGGACAGACTATCTGGACATTCTGACAGAGTTAACTATTTCGCCGGCTATCTTGTCCAGGGGAGCGACCACATCCACAATCCCGGCTTCGATCGGGCCACGCGGCATTCCAAACACGGTGCATGTTGGCTCATCCTGCGCTACTACAAACGCATTGTTTTCTTTCATTATCTCCAGGCCCCGGCTTCCGTCCGATCCCATACCGGTCATTATGACACCGGTCGCTGCCTCTCCGAAATGTTTGGCAACCGAGCGGAACAGGTAATCAACCGATGGCCTGCAGCTGTTTTCAGGGGGGTCGTCGGTTATGGTTATTATTTTTTCACCGTTTGCCCCTGTAGACAGTTTCATGTGCCTGCCTCCAGGCGCTATGTATACGGTGTTCGGGACAAGAGGCTCTCCATTTTCCGCCTCCTTTACATGGAGACCGGTTTTTGAGTTCAGGCTTTTTGCAAGTGACTGCGTGAAAAGAGGGGGCATGTGCTGGACAATCAGGATCGGGATATTGATATCTTCCGGCAGCATGGGAATAAGGGTCCCAAGCGCCCTTGGGCCGCCCGTTGAGATGCCTATCGCCACCACCTTTGAGGCAAGCATCCTTCCAGGACGCTTGCGTGCCACTTTTTCCAGTCGTTCGGCCACTGTTTCCGCCGTCACCAGCGGACGCCTGAGCGTTTCCATGGCGGTTGGGCGGTCGGCATGCCTGGGCATGGTTACGTGTCCGCTCAGGATTCTTTTTATCTCCCTTCTGCCGGCGAAAGACCGTATTATGGTGGACAGTTTTTCCTTTATAACTGCCTTGTTCTCGCTCATTGACCCTGACTCGGGCTTTGGAATGAAGTCAAAGGCTCCGAGCTGCAGGGCTTTTACGGTCAGTTCGCTCCCTTCGTGGGTCAGGGAGCTAAGCATTATTACGCCTACATCCAGCTCCTGCCTGTTGATCGTCTCCAGCACCTCGATGCCGTCCATGCCGGGCATCTCGATGTCAAGGGTAAGCAGGTCCGGATGGAGGGAGATTATCCGGGAGATGGCAGTCTTGCCGTTGCTGGCCGTTCCAACCACCTCAACGCCCGGGATTTCGGCAAGCACGTCTCCAACGATTTTCCGGTATATTATTGTATCGTCTACTATAAGGACTTTCAGATTGTCTGTATCGCTCGTTTTCATGTCTGCGCAGTCTGCAAGATTGTTGCCGGTTCAGGCGTTAAATGCGGCTATACCGCGGGGAGAATTTCAAGGGGCAAGCACCTTGTTAATGTCCAGTATTCCTATAAGAAATTTTTCTGTTTTAAGTACACCCGAAAAGTAGTCGCCCTGGACCCCTCCCAGGTTGGCCGGTGCCGGCTCTATCTCGTCGGTGTCCGAAGAGATGACCTCGCTGACCTGGTCAACCAGTATGCCAACCAGTTCATCACCGTAATGGACAATGACATTTCTGCTCTTTTTGTCCAAAGTAATCGGATCGAGTCCCAGTTTTTTCCCTATATCCATAATCGTGACAATCATGCCGCGCAGGTTCAATACGCCGGCAACATATTCAGGCGCCTTTGGCACAGGGGTAAGATTGCCGATCTGCTTGTTTATCTCCTGTATCTCGGTTATCGGTATTCCGCAGAGGATGTTACCGATGTAGAATGTTATCAGCTCGGTGCGGTCGTTTCGTGCAGTTTTTTTTTCCATACCTTTTTCCTCGCGCGATATTTGCCTGCCAAAGATTTTTGTGGTTTTCCCCTATTTCTTTCGGTCCTTATGAAGCTGTCTTTTTACAGTGTCAAGCAGTTTTCCCCTGTCCATTTTTATATGATAGTCAGATATGCCGATCTGTTTGCCCTTGACGATATCCTCTTCACCGGCAAGGGATGTCAAGGCAAGCACCGAGAGGTCCTTGAAACGATCGTCTTCCCTGAGCTTTTTAGTCAGTTCAAACCCGTCCATTACCGGCATCTCTATATCCGTTATCACAAGATCCACCCGGTCGCTGTTCTCCTGCAGAAGCTTCCACGCCTGCTGCCCGTCTTTAGCCTCGAGAACAGTGTAACCGGCATCTTCAAGGAAGCCCTTGACCTGTTTCCTGAAAAAGTCGGAGTCTTCGGCGAACAGTATTGTGGCACTGCCTCTGGGCTCTTCACGCAGCGGCTGCCGTATTGCAGTGTCTCCGGTCCATTCCGGATAAAGCATCTTGGCAGCTTCGAAAATGTCAACCAGCAGGGTTGTCTGGTCGTTGATTATTGCCGAGCCTATGATACCGGGCTGCTTCAGCGCCTTGGAGTCGATGGTTATGGGGACCTCAACAGCGTCTACAGGCGGTATCACCATAAGGCCTATCTCCTTGCCGTTGATGGCAAAAACTATAACGGCTATCTCCTTGGACTCGGGAAGCGGTTTTACATTTGCTATTTCATTCATTGAAAAGAGGGGAAGTGCCCCGCCCCTGTATTGGATGACCTTTTTCCCGCTGACGGTTTCTATGGAAGACGGGTTTATGCTTTCTATCCGTTCCACGAGACTGAGCGACACCGCGAACTGTTCATCCTCGCCGTTTTTAAACATCAGCAAAGACGCTTTTTTCTTCTCTTTCTCGGTTTCTTTTTTCTTCTCATCTTCCCGCTTACGCACCTTTGTTGACACATCGAGTGCCTTGAGGCCCGCTGAATGTGCTATGCCGGTAACGTCTAATATCAACGAAATCCTGCCGTCTCCCATTATGGTAGCGCCGCTGTACTCCATGCACTGGCGGAAGTGCGACCCAAGGGGTTTTACAACGATCTCTTCCGAATCAAGCAGGCGGTCCACAATCAGCCCGTAACGGACATCGCCCTGGAACACCACCGCTATGTTCACGGCACTGGTGGCATGAAACCTTCTGTCTTCAATCTTTCTCCTGCTTGCAGGGATCCTCTCTCCTGTTTCAGCCTGTCCGCTGTCATCTTCTTCATCTGCCTGCTTTTCTGAGTTTTTATCATCCTCTTCCGGCATAAGCTGCATGGATCGTCTGTCTGCGATATTTATGCGCCTTTCGCTGTATACTTTCCCGTCTTCCGGGTGTACGAATATCTTTTCGACTCCAAGGATATCCGCCAGCGTAACCAGTGGAAGCAGCCTGCCCCTTAGCCTGACTACCGGCGCATCGCCGATCTTTTCGATCCTGTTTTTCACCTGGTCGGCCGGTATTCTCAGAAGTTCGTCTATATTCACCTGCGGTATTGCGTATCTTTCACCGGAAACAGATACTATCTGGCTTGGGATGATCGCAAGGGTAAGAGGCAGTTTTATATAGATAGTGGTGTATTTCCCAGGCACGGAGTCAATCTCCATGGAGCCGCCGAGCCTTTCTATGTTTGTTTTAACCACGTCCATGCCGACCCCTCGGCCTGAAACATCGGTCACCCTTTCAGCAGTGGAAAATCCCGGCAGCAGGATAAGCTCCATCCTTTCCTTCCTGGTTAACTCGGCAACCCTTGATTTGGTTATCAGCCCTTTGCTTACAGCTGCAGCCGCTATTTCATTATCGTCGATCCCCTTGCCGTCATCCGTGATCTCTATCGTAACCTGGCCTGCCTCGTGAAGAGCGGCAAGGTGTATCTTTCCAATAGGGCTTTTCCCAAGGCTGGTTCGTCTGCCTGGCGGTTCTATTCCATGGTCCACCGAGTTTCTCACAAGGTGTATCAACGGCTCGCTGATCGCCTCTATGATGGTTTTATCAAGTTCAACCTCGGTTCCTTCTATGGTAAGGTCCACTCTTTTACCCAGAGCCCTTGACATGTCACGCACAAGCCTGGGGAACTTGTTGAATATGGTGCCTATGGACTGCATGCGCGTGCGCATTATGACGTCCTGCAGCTCGGATGTAACCATGTTTATACGCTGCGCCGCCGATGCAATCATCTTGTGGTCCCTTGAAGCAATGCTTTGCAGCAGCTGGTTACGTCCGAGGACCATTTCCCCGGCCAGGGTCATAAGATTATCCAGAAGCTTTACATCCACCCTCAGGGATGTCTGGGAAAGGGATGTTTTCAGATGAGGCTCTTTTATGGTGTCGTTTTCCGGTGTTCCTGTTTCACCGCTTTCAATATTTTCTTTCGGCTCAACAGTCTTCACCTGTCCCGGCAGGGGTTGTTGCTCCCCTGTTCCTGTGTCTTTATCCGTTGTTCCTGATGTTGCAGCAGGGGGAAGAGCTTCATGCTGCAGGCTATCATTTCTTACCTGCAGTATGCCCGTCCCTGGTTTATCCTTTTGGACGGTTTTATCGCCGTTTTCATAGCGTAGCATGGAGCCGGTGATTTTTCGTACCTGGTGTTTTGGAACATCGAAAAGCGAATGGAGAATATCTTCGCCTATACGTGAGGCATAAAGCACAAGGAACGGGATTTTGTCGGGAGGGGCTTCGTCAAGTGTGCCTACCGATTCTATGCTAAGAGTCGAGTCCAGTATATCCCCGCTTACTGACAGTGTTTTTAACATCTCCATAAGGGATTTGTCCTGCTCATGGATATCTTTCATCAGGTCAAGCTCGATGATATACAGATCACGCCCGCCCTTTTTTGCATTATCAAGCTCAAGCCGGCTCATGGTAAATAGTGTTTTGTCACTTCCAGGAAGGGTGACCCCAACCATTTTTACCGAGTCCTTTTTTTCCGAAGGTGGAAGCGACGCAGACGTGAGCCCGGATAGAGACACCAGCTCCTCGGAGATATCCATCTCTTCGCTTTCCCGTATGTTGACAACCATCTCGTAGAGTTTGTCGAAAGCGGACAGCACTACGCTTATTATGTTCGGGTCGGGTATTATCTTTTTTTCCCGTATCATGCCAAGTACGTTTTCCACCTTGTGGGAAAGCTCTTTGATGTTGTTGAGCCCCATAAGACCGGCCCCGCCCTTGATGGAGTGAGCCGCCCGGAAAACCTCGTTTACGATTTCAGGATCGGCGTTTTCACCGCCCTTTTCTATCTCAAGGAGATTGTTTTCGATGTTTGCCATATGTTCGAGGGACTCCTCGACATACATCTGCAAGCTTTCTTCATCTTCAATAATCATGCTACGCCTCCGGGTTGACGTTGAGGTGCCGCATCGTTTGTTGCGCGGCTTTTTTTTAGGATTCAAACCCTGTTATGCTATCCGGATTTTTCCGGAAAATCAATATCGGCCGGCATTTAAATTTTTGCCCGGCTTTGGATAGCATTAAACCCGCGTTCGACAGTTGTAGGCCAAATTACGTTTCCAAATGGGGTCTCCCCGACCGTAAGTACCGGAAATTCCTACATCCGTCCTTTTGTCGACCAA
>MZGQ01000089.1 GCA_002085115.1 Desulfococcus sp. 4484_241 | reverse complement strand
TAAAGACGGCAGTCTCCCCCGCACGGTTTTTGCACCCAATGTTGCGCACAGGTCGTTTACCTGTCAACAATACAGACCAGGCTTGAGGCATGGACCAGATCTATGTGGTCCTTTATTTCTGGCAGCTTTTTTGCAAGCGCGATACATGTGGTTTTGTGCGCATGCCCGATACCTATGGCTTTCCCGTTTTTTTTGGCGATTTCGATCAGTCGGTCTATTTGCCGTTCAACAGACTGCACGTTCGGTACGTTGTCTATAAACAGGTCGCGTTCTGCAAATGGTATCTGGAACAAGCGTGCAGACGGCCTGCACAGGGTGTCGGGCGTGGTGCGGCTGTCTATGAAGAACAGCCCGTGCTTTTTTAATACTGAAAATATTTGATAAAGCCTGGTTGATATTGCCGTCATTCTGGAGCCCATGTGGTTATTGACTCCGTCCACGTAGGGGACCTGCCTGATATCTTTTTCCAGCTGTCCTATAAGCTCGTCCGGCGACATGGAAGTAAGCAGCGCTCCTTTCCCTGGATTTACGTCCGGGTATTCCACCGGTTCCATCGGGAGATGCAGCATTACCTCTATATTGTTGCGGTGTGCGGCCTCGGCTATATCAGCGGCCCTGGGGCTGTAAGGCAGGATGGAAAAGGTGAGCGGAACGCCGAGAGATATTAAGCGGTTTGCTATTTTTTCGTCATAGCCCATGTCATCTATAATTATCGCCACCCTGGGCCTTCCGGGTTTTTTTTCTTTTGTCACGCACGGGTGTGGGGCAGGAACTGCATGTTCCTTTGGGTAGATTTCAAATACGGGAAGACGCCCGGCCTGTTGATGTGGTTCTGGTGCGGTTGTACGTTCCGGCGTCCTGGCGCCGGGCATAAAAAAAAGCGCTGCCACGATAGCGATACAGGCTATTGTTGTTAATATCAGCGCCCCTGCTGCTATCTTTACGTAAGGGCCCTTTGCTTTTTGGTGTCGATCGTTTTCGCTTTTTTGCCATTATGGTTTTTTGAAATTATACCACCCCACGGTTATCCCGGGTCATATGTCTATCAGATTTAAGCCGGGCTATTTGTTGTCATACCTGCCGTCATCCATGGAGCCCAAAATCCGGTAAGAGACCAGGGCGTCAAGAGCCCTTGCAATCTTAAGCCGGGCTATTTGTTGTCATACCTGCCGTCATCCATGGAGCCCAAAATCCGGTAAGAGACCAGGGCGTCAAGAGCCCTTGCAATCTGTGAGTCGTGTAGAAGCATGTCAACGTCCAGTTCCCCGTATTTTGTATTGGTAAGGTCTGTGTCCTTCTCCTCGGGCTTTGGGGGTGGGCTTTTTTCATCTTTTTGCTTTTCCGCCTCAGGTTCCGCCAGAAGGTGGTGCTTCAGGTCCTTTTCTTTTATGAAGGCGGACTCTTTTTTTTCGGTGTCTTCAATGACCTTGTATTGCACCTCTATGTCCGGAACTATGCCTTTTGCCTGGATTGAGGTGCCGTTAGGAGTGTAATACCTGGCAATGGTGTATTTGATGCCTGAACCTCCGTTCAAAGGCTGTACGGTCTGTACCGATCCCTTGCCGAACGATGTAGTTCCCATTATCAGCGCCCGTTTGTGATCCTTCAGGGCGCCTGCCACAATTTCCGAGGCGCTGGCGGTGCCGCCGTTGATAAGAAGGACTATCGGGTAGTTATGCCGCTTTCTGTTTGGATGGGCGTTGTAGACTTTTTCATTTTCTCTCTCTTTGACCTTGAGTATTATACCCTTGTCAAGGAAAACATCCGATATGGATACCGCCTGGTCAAGGAGGCCTCCGGGATTGTTCCGCAGATCCAGTATGAGGCCGTTAAGGCTGCCGTTGTCAGTGGACTCGAGCTTTTCAAGGGCTTTCTTGAAATCATCTGTTGTATTAGCCTGGAAGTTGGTTATCCATATATAGCCGTAACCGGGTTTTAAGAGAGCTGACTTTACGCTCAGAATCGGGATTACGGCTCTTACAAGGTCAAAGGATATTTCCTCCTTTACGCCTTCTCTGTGTATGGTGATCGTAACTTTTGTGCCCTTTTTGCCGCGCATTTTCTTGACGGCCTCCCACAGTTCCATGTCTGTCGTGGGCTCGTTGTCTATTTTGGTGATTATATCGCCTGGCTGAATTCCGGCTTTATAGGCCGGTGTTCCCTCTATGGGCGATATGACCGTGAGCATGCCTCGCGACATGGTTATCACTATACCTATGCCCTCGAATTCCCCCTGGGTGTCGGTCTGCAACTCTTCAAAGGCGTCCGGGGGAAGGTACTGGCAATGGGGATCAAGGCTTTCCACCATGCCTTTTATGGCCGCGTCTATAAGTTTTTTTGGATCAACCGGGTCGACGTAGTTTTTCTCAAGCAGATCTATTACAGAGGAGAATACCTTGAGCTGTTCATAGGTGTTGTCATTGGTGTTGTCATTGCCCGCTGACAGACTGCAGGAAACCCCCGCCCCTACTATAAGCAACGCCACAAAAAGTGACATGGCGGCAAGGATTTTTACAAGGGTGCTTTTATGTTTTTTCATGTTTGAAGGCCTTTTAATTGTTAGTTTCTGTTTTATGCAACTGCCGCAACGCCTGCTCCGGCCGTCTATGCAAGTTTGGAACTTTAAAACATCTATATTTTATATCATAATTATTTTGAAAATATGGCAAAATTTCACAATATCCCTGGTTGACATGGTCCTGCTCGGAACAGGTTATCCCCTGTCAAGCCATTTTAAAGGGTCTTCCGGTTTTCCCCTATGCCTTATCTCGAAGTGAAGTGAAGGTTCTCCCAGGAAAGCCGTATTGCCCACGGTGGCTATGACCTCTCCGGTTTTTACAAGATCTCCCTTTTTTTTGAACAGTTCCATGGCATGCGCATATACTGTATAGAATCCGTCTCCATGGTCGAGTATGATCATGTTGCCGTATCCCTTGAACCAGTCAGCGTACAGGACCTTACCCTTGTATACCGCTTTTACCGGTTCTCCCTGTTTTGCCTTTATGTCTATGCCGCTTCGAAAATTTACTATGTTAAGCTTGGCATCTCTGTATTTACCAAACTTTGTGATAATCTTACCCTCTACCGGTATTTTGAGCAACCCCCTGAGGTGCAGAAACCCGTCGCTCTGCACCGATGATTTTGAAATCTTGGCGGTAAGCGATGCTATTGTGCTGTCAAGATCCTTTGCGGCCTGCCGAAGCGATGCGATCGCAGCCTGCCTGAGCGACTCTTTTTTTCTTATTTCAGACAGCAGGCGTTTGCGCCTGGCCTTTTCCCTGGAAAGCAGTTCAAGCTGATTCTTAAGCTGTCGCTCCAGGCCGACCTTTTCCTGCTTTTCGTTACTCAGTTTTCTGGTAACAGCCGAAAGCCTTGCCCTGTCCTCAAGAAAGCTGTTCAGTATGGCGGCATCATGCTCACATATTATCTCGATATCACGCTTTGTCTTAAGAAGGTCAAAGATCGAGTCGGCCGAACCAAGCAGGCTCATTTTTCCGACAAGATCCAGTTTGTAAAGCGCAACAAGTCTTTTCGCAGCATAGTTTCTGTTTTTTTCTATCCGTTCTTCCAGTGCTGCGGCAGCCTTCATGCTTGCCTCTATTTTCTGCGAGATTGAATCGATAGATTTTTGCAATGATCTTATTTTGGTTTCCGCCCTGTTTAGCGCCAGTTCGATATCATTCAGGCCGGCTACCAGGTCGGTCTCCTTTTTGCCATACTTTTTCAAGTCTTTTTTATGGTTTTCGATTTCCTTGCTGATCTGTAATGCCTGCTGTTTTAGCTGTTGCAATTTTTTTGGGGGGGGCGGCCCATCCAGTTCCACATAGTCCCGGCTGTTGCGGATATATCCGGCAATGTCTTCGTGTAATATTTTCAGCCATCGTCCTTCATCCCTGACAACCTTCACTATAGTGCCTTTTTTCAGCACACCCAGTTTTTTTGAGTTTTTATCAGGTGCGCTTCGTATATTCAGGCGGTTTGCCCTGACAACAGCGGTCCCTTCATAGGCGCCGCATACATGTGCAGCAGGCACAAGAACAACAAGCAGAGCCAGAGTTAATCCGGCTATTGTTTTAAAAACCGTCTTAACGATATATAGCATCCCAGCCACCCGGCAAACATGCTGCAGAAAATTATGATTATCATGCTTTTTACTGGAATAAATTCTATTGAAAAGGAGTAGGCTACTGCATCGATGTCTATACTGGACAGCATTATGATAAAAAACACGTAAAGAATAACTATGCCAATCAGACCGCCTGCAGCGCCCTGGATGAGTCCCTGGATGTAAAACGGCATTTTTATGAACCTGTCTGTAGCCCCGACAAGGCGCATGATCTTGAGCTCCTCTATCCGGGAGTAAAAAACCAGGCGTATTGTGTTGGCCACGATAAACACGGCCGCAAGGAAGAAGATCAGTGACATCATTACTGCGGAAAATCTCAGGATGTTAAGAATGCCGGTAAATTTTTTAAGCCAGTTTTTACCATACTCAACGTCGTCCACCAGGTGACTGGATTCTATATGTATGGCCAGCCTCTCTATCTCTTTCCATTGTTTCATTGCCGGGTTGATCCATACCTCAAGTGCGTCGGGAAGGGGGTTTTTATCCAGGTTTTCAATAAGAGAAAGCTGTTTGTTCATCTTTTTGGCCAGTTTGGCAAGTGCTTCTTGCTTTGAGATGAAACGAACATTTTTTACGCCACTCATGTGGGATATATCATCCATGAGCGTTTCTATTTCAGCCATCGGTATCCCGGGCTTTATGTAAACTATAAGTCGTACACCGCTTTCCCAAACCGTTATCATTTTTGCCATGTTAAACGAAAAGAGCATAAAGGTGCTTACGATAAGTACCGAGAGGGCTATGACTATAACGGTTACAGTGTGCAGCAACGGGTTGTTTTTAAGGTCCAGCAGGGCGCGTTTGAGAAACATGAGCATCATATGCTGCCTGTATCCTCCCTAAGGTGTCCATGGTCAAGCCGTATCTGCCTGGCAGGTATGCTGCGGATAAGCTCCTTGTCATGTGTCGCGATGATGACGGTGGCTCCCCTTGCGTGCAGTACCCGAAGAAGGTTCATGATATCCCCGGCGGAATCCTCATCAAGGCTCCCGGTCGGTTCATCGGCCAGGATAATTTTGGGATCGCCCGCAATCGCCCTGGCAATGGTTATCTTCTGCTGTTCTCCTCCTGACAGGCTTGGCGGATAAGCGTTCATACGGTCTTCCATACCCACAGCACGAAGAACGCTGCCCACTTTTTTTGTAATCATGTTGCGTTTATGACCGGCTATCTCCAGAACAAGCGCAATGTTTTCGTAAACGGTTTTGTTGGGTATAAGGTTGTAATCCTGGAAAATAACGCCGAACAGCCTTCTTAAAAAAGGCATACGGTCGCGTTTGATACGCGTTAAGTTCATGCCGTCGACGATTATGTGCCCCTCTGATATCGGTTCGCCCAGGTAGAGCAGTTTCAGAAGGGTGGTTTTACCTGCGCCGCTTGGCCCGGTGACAAAGACAAACTCCTTTGCGTTTATGTCAAGAGTTATATCTGCCAGTGCAGTCTGGGAACCATAGCGTTTATATACATGGAAAATGCGTATTATTGGAGCACTGTTTCCCATTGTTGTTTTTCCAAACAAGATAGCGCTATAAGGCTTTAGCCTAATGTCATTATGATATTTATGTTCCATAGATTCTCATATTACAGATGCAGATTCAAGGCCGACCTGCTCTTTACCAATCGCAGTGTTCCGATGATTGCGAATGCCCCCTTCTTTGCGTGGCAAAAAAAGTACCAAAAGAGCATGCCCGGCCAGTTTGACATCAGGCTGGAGCGTTGCAAGGGGCCGAGTCTTTTTGTCACTGTCCACAGCAGACAGCAGGAGGAAGGATGTGCGCTGTGACTCAGGTGCTTAGGGGTATAACAGGCTTGTCAGCCATAATATCAAGGCATGGCATTTCAATTCTGAGTGGTTTTGGGAAGGCCGCTGTTCTTGACTGCTGGTTTTACCCGGTGATATATAAAAGAGAAAAACAGCGGGGAGTGCCTAACAGGGTTTTCCCCGGTTCCCCTGCCGGACCGGTAAAACTGCTTCTTCCTTGTTTCGGCGGGGGTTTTTGCATCTGTTTGATGGTGCAGTCTCAATTTTTTTGGAAAGAGAAGCTACTGTTTTTTTTGGATTTTAATATGGAGGAGCCAGTATGTCGGATTGCCTTTTTTGCAAGATAGCCGCTGGAGATATCCCCAGCAGCAAGGTTTACGAGGATGACAGCTATGTTGCGTTCAACGACATAGCCCCCCAGGCCCCAACCCATATCCTGGTTATTCCCAGGCGGCATATCGCCGGGATCTCCGACATGGCAGATGATGATAGCGCGTTGGTCGGGGGTCTTTTTTCGGTTGCGAAAAAAGTGTGTGCCCAAAAGGGGATAACCGATTACAGGCTGGTGATAAACAACGGCGCAGGTGCCGGCCAGTCTGTTTTTCACCTTCATCTTCATATACTGGCCGGCCGTGAAATGGGCTGGCCGCCGGGCTAAATGGTTTTCTGCTTCAGGATGTCATAATAGGTGAGGATATGCTCAATGTAGGTAACCGGTTCCGTTCCTCTCGCGTAGCCGTGTTTTGTCCTTGAGTAGTATTCCTTGCGCCTCAGCAGGGGCAGAGCTTTTTTTAAGCCATCCCATGTTTTCGGATCCTCCCCAAGTTCCATGGCTATCTGCTGGGCATCCCTTACATGGCCATATCCGATGTTGTAGCTTGCCAGAGCGAAAAGCAGACGGGTACGGGGATCCTTGATGTCGTCGAACCGTTTTGTCAGTTTTGCCAGATAGGCAACACCGCCACGGATATTCTGTCGCCAGTCAAACCGGTTGGAAACTCCCATTTCTTTTGCAGTCGTTCGGGTCAGCTGCATCATCCCCCTGGTCCCGGTATAGCTCTGGGCGAATGGATCAAGGTGGGATTCCTGGTATATGACTGCCGCTATAAGGCGCCAGTCAAACCCGTGGCGTTCTGATTCCTGTTTTATCACGGTTTTGAATTCGGGCAGCCTGGTGATTATGCGTCTATGGAACTTTTTTATGTCAACATAATCGAAATGGTCGACCGACCCGTAGTATCGGTTGTAGATTTTTTTGAAAGTCCCGTTTGCCTTGATTCTTGCGAAAAACCAGTTTATCTCGGAGAGTAAGCCCCTGTCGCCGTTTCTGACAGCCCAGGCCAGGTCCTGCTTTTTTGAAATGGGAAATGCTATTTTGATGTCCGGGTAGTATCTCCTGTTTAGCAAGGCTATGTTAGAGTCTGCAACGGTTGCGACAATCTTACGTTTTTCCACCATCTCTATCAGCTCCTCGGTGGGGATGTTTTTGTGGGTTACTATAGTAAGATTGATTCCCTTTTTTTTCAGTTCCTCAAGTCTCTGCTGGTAGGTAGTTTCTTCTCTTACATGTATGCTGACTCCGTTAAGATCGTCGATACTTTTTATGGACCTGTTTGATTTGTGTATTATTATATTTTGTTTTACCGAGAGATAGCTTGTGGAAAAGTCAACACGGTTATCGCGGCCTGGCGTGTATGTCATGCCGGCCGCTATGATATCCCCATCTTTCCGCTCGAGGGAGTTAAACAGTGCGTTCCACCCCGGGGTTTTTACCTCGAGCGCCACGCCGAGGTGATCGGCAAAAGCTTTCACCAGATCATACTCGAACCCCATTGGAGTGTCTTTGTACAGATAGTAACAGGTGGCGTTGTTTTCCATGAGGGCGATGAGTTTTCCGCGTTTTCGGATGTTACGCAGCGATCCCCTGGAACACCAGTAGTTGTAGCCTATGAAAACGGCCAGGCATGTTATCGCAATCAACGTCTGTTTCCGAGTCTCTTCATAGTCCGTCTGATGGTAAAGGATGAATTCCCGATATAAATATGCCACAGAGTGGCCTGTCAGTCCAGGCATACTGTTTTTTTTGTTTGCATTATGTTATATGGATATGATATTCTTCCATAGAAGAATTCATGTTAAGGAGAAAAGAAGAATATGAGAAAGATTGCCGTTGCCATGGCTAAGGGCGGTGTGGGCAAAACGACCACAGCTGTCAGCCTGGCACA
>MZGQ01000017.1 GCA_002085115.1 Desulfococcus sp. 4484_241 | reverse complement strand
ACAAAAGCCTTTACCGTTGTTGCAAATGATATGTTGCGGATATCGAGGCCAAGAAGGAGATTGATTCCCATCACAGCTCCGGCCAAGGCTCCGCATACATTACCGGAAAGCCCTACACCCCCATCGAGGGAAACGGCAACCGTTTCAAGCAGATCATCACCGATACCGGTTTTCTGCCGTATTTTTTCAAGCACATTTACTGCGCAATGAACGGAATGATTGGGAAGATTAAGGCTATTTTCCGCTCCTGCAACGGATTTTGGGCAAAACTGGCGGATATCGTAAAGATACCTCGCTGCTCTACGAATTTTGAGCATGCAGCCTGCAACCTTTTCACCAGGGAAGAAGTAGCGCAGCTGCCCGTAGGCAGAATAAAAATCTATACCGGTTTGCGCCCTGCACCGGCATGAGCCAAACCGTTTTTCAAACCACTCCACATAGGCACCGGTTTTTTCCAATATGGCTTTATTTGCACGCTCTCCTTCCTGCTTGAGAAAATCCGCATGGTTCAGGGCGATGCCAATGGCCCCGCCTGTAACGATCCCGCAGGTAGCACCACAAGCCACGACTCCGCCTTCAAAGCCGGTTACAGCCTTAAGAACCGTGTCATTGGGAATGCCATACATATCCTGGAAAACTTCCAGGAAGGCCAATGCTCAGTTGAGATTTTCAATCAGCAGGAATACCCCTCTTCTGCCCCAATAGCCTTTGGTCTTATGATTTTTCATCAGTTATGCCATAAATACTGTATGCCCGGGAGGTAAAATCGGTACGTGCGTGGATATTCCCCAGAACCTGGGCGCAAAAGCAGGATGCAAACGCAAAGCAAAACCACAAAGGCCCATGCCTTTGGATATACCTTGCTTTTGCTTCTTGATTATAATGCTTGCAGATAAGGCTTTAGCTCATATCGGGACGTCATCTACAATGTCTGCAGCCTTGTCGATTGCGTCGTGCCCGGTGTTGCCCACAACAGGAACGATCGAGACAACGGCTCCGCACACCCTCATAGGCACGGAAACGACCTTTGTCAAAACGCAGCCGCTAAGCATTGAAACAACAACAAGAAGAACGATTACTCTAAGCAGTTTCATGGTTTTTCCTTTCCGCGTGAATATAGCCAATGGTTAAGGAAACATATTGGTACGGCAAGTTTTATTGAATGCTTTAACAATATAATCACAACAACCTGTTTTCATTAAAGAGCCATCCCCAAGGCTGGTTTGAATAGTCAAAAATTCTAAGAAGATATATTATAGAAACAGATGCGTCAAATCAACTTTTTTCTGTAGGTGTTATAAGCACTTGAAATGTCCGGCTCAACATCAAGACAGTAAAACAGATATTATTATACCGTGGGGTGTATATGGGGGACTGGCGTGAACTGTTTTCAGGAAACAGTCAGCCCAAAAGCAATAGGAACAGCCTTACCGAACCAGTTAAAAAAAGAGGGTTACGTTTTCCCCATAATAAAACACAACCCTCTTTTTTTACCCGTAGGAAGAAGAACTGTTAAAAAAACGCTTTTTTATGTCCGTACTACATTCTTTGCAGCTGGCCCCCGCTCCGTCTCTTCGATCTCAAAGGTAACTCTATCCCCCTCGGAAAGTGTCTTGAAACCGGGCATTGAGATTGCTGAATAGTGGACAAAAACATCCTTGCTTTCATCTACTTCAATAAATCCAAACCCCTTTTTTTCGTTAAACCACTTTACGATTCCTTCAGCCAAACCGACCTCCTTAACAAAAAAATTTACATTTAGCCGCAAATCAGCGGCCCCACCACAAGACTGAACTGACATGATGCACAAGAAGATTTCCTGGCGGCAGGAATCCCGGTTACCCCGTATAACGCATGGCCAGGCAGCCAGCTCCCCCGTTAATCAGAAGATACTTGTGGAAAGTCAATTCAATCATACAGTTGCCTTACCATACAAAAAAGTGAAAATCAACACTTTTTACAAAATTTACATGTATAACGGATTAGACATGATGTATAGATCAATTAATGCTGTTCAGAGCTCTTACGCAGGCACAGATTATCAATAAAACCGTGGAGCGAAAACATTTAACATCAGACTCATAGACAGATCCGGAATGTATGCGAACATGCAGACACCATAAAGAGCGGACGCTTATCAGCCAAGGCATTTTTCCACTACACCGGCGATTCGGGAAGCATGGTGCTTTGCCTCGTTTTCTGTGCGGGCCTCAACCATAACCCTGCACACGGATTGAGTCCCGGAATGGCGCACCAGTACCCTGCCCCTGTCTCCAAGAGTTTCCTGGGCAGATCGAATAGCCTCGACAAGAGCGGGCACAGACTCAATATCAGGTTTGTGTTTCACTTCAACGTTTATGAGTACTTGCGGAAACATCTCTATGCAACCGGCAAGAGCGGAAAGGGGTTCACCGGTCTGCTGCATGATTCTACAAAGCATAAGTGCGGTCAATATACCATCGCCGGTGGTCTGGTAGTCGGAAAAAACGATATGGCCTGAGTCCTCTCCCCCCAGTGACGCATTACATCCGGCCATCATTTCAACAACGTTCCGGTCGCCAACATCGGTTACGACGTGCTCAAGGCCCATCCGCTTCAAAGCCAGTGTCAGACCCACATTGCTCATAACAGTACTGACAACTTTGCTCGATCTGAGAGTGCCGGTTTCTTTCATGAACCTGGCGCAAACAGCTATTATGCAGTCGCCTGTCAACGGTTTACCGTTTTCATCCACTGCGATCACGCGGTCACCGTCCCCGTCAAAAGCAAAACCGGCATCAGCTCCCCGTTCAATAACCTCCCTGCATAAACCGGATATATGTTCAGACCCACATTTTTCGTTGATGTTGCACCCGTCCGGCTCGACAGATGTCAGGTGGGCATTGGGAAACAGTTTTGGCGCGATACGAACTGCGGCTCCGGCAATTTCGGTACGGACTCATCATGACCGTTTCCAACCTGTCCAAGAACCATATCTTCTATCTCTTCTTCCATGGCCCTTGTGATCTTGCGCCCGTTGGAAGAAAAGACTTTTATCCCGTTGTCGGTATATGGATTGTGAGATGCGGAAACCACTATCCCTGCGTTGGCCCTGAACATAGCGGTAAGATAAGCAACACCCGGCGTCGGGAAAACACCGACTCGCAGGGCATCAACACCCATGGCGGATATTCCGGAACAGATGGCGTGCTCCAGCATGTCGCCCGAAAGCCTGGTATCCTTGCCAACAACTATCCTGCCGGGAGAAGAACCATGCCCAAGAGTAATGGCGGCCACGGCCTTGCCGACAGCAACCGCCACATCAGAAGTCATGGGCCACCTGTTCGCAATTCCCCTGATTCCGTCAGTGCCAAACAGTCTTGCGCTCACAGGTTCCACCTTTCGCTCTACCGCATAAGTTCAAAAGCGGGAAGAACATCCGCCACTCTGTCCACAACGCTGTCCACTATTGAGCGCAACCATACAGTGCCGTTCATGACATCGTGGTAATCAAGCGCCTGTATAACCTCGATATACTGTTTTTCATGATCGTATAAAACCGGCTCCATGTTTTTTAAAAAATCATCACGTATCGTTTCGTCTCCCTGCTCTGTTTTTAATATCAATGAAAACAGTTCAGTTAAAATATCCTTTTTGTCGTAGAGTTCTTCCATCTGGTCGATGAGTACCGGCACGGCGTCTTCACCTTTTTTGTTCCTGTAAATAGCTATTGATTTTGGCATGTTGTCACAGAGTTTTCTTATCTGTCTTACACGTTCTTCTATTCCCATCACGAGTTTTTCTTTCAGGCCATTTAAAATTTCCTCCGGAAAAGTAACAGGGTCGATAAACATCTGTCGCACATATTCATACCACCGCAACAGCGCCATAAGATTTGCTATGTAGTTGACGTTGTTTGCAATGATACGCCTTATACCGAGATAAACCCCGGGTACATATGACCGGCTGCCGCCCTTTAGCGGCTGTTCCACTATAAGCTTTCCTGAAATGTGTTCATCCTTTCTGCATACAGAACCGGCTGCTGTAATTGTTCCGAAAGCCAAACGCACCGGCCCGACTACGCCTCCCTGGCCGCCCAGGAAAATCGGATTTTCACGGAGCATAACTCCCCTTGGCACATCACCGAAAAGGGAGGGAGTAGCCTTGTCACGATTGGTTGAAAAATTGAAATGGACAAAAGAGCTTCCGACTTCGCTGTGGTCGTCAGGGCCTGTTCCGCCCGCAAGCAGGCAGTCGCATAAATTGACAAGGCTGCCTGATGTGACAAACGGGAACAGTATGGTCTGTTTCAGACCGACACAGTGAGCGGTTTTTACATGTTCTTCAAGTATCGTTCCCTCCCTGAAATGGGAGTTGCCGCCCGCCTGTGAGCCGTTTAAGAAAACAGCCTGCCTGAAATAACCGGACCCGAGCCTGACATCCGGACCTATTTGGCAATTTTCAATGGTTACCGGCCCCTCATGGCCAATCACGGCACTCCGGCTGATAAACGTTGAGTCGCCGTAGATCCTGCATCCCGAATGTATGGTAACGCCGTCACCGGAAATGTTTTCAATGTTTACTTCCGGGCCTATCTCAATGCTCTCCGGCGCAGGGATTGAAACACCTTTTTCAATTAGAGCCTTGATACTTTCTTTCATGGTGTTCATGGTATGCTCACACATTTAAAAGAGTTTTTGCCGGACAGATCCCGGCTGTTGCCCAACTACCATTTGGCATGATAATAAGTTATCTGTTAATATTAATCAACAATATCGTCTTCAAGCTGTCTGGTGACAGGAAACTTGGCAGGCTTCTTGAAAATATTGTAAAGGAGGTAAGGGGGTATGCAGAGGGGCAGATCGAGCATATACGTAAGCTTGCACAGATAGGCATGGCGCTCTCCGGCCAGAAAAACCTTGACACGCTGCTTGAGATGATAGTCGAGGCGGCGCGGAACCTCTCTGGAGCGGATGGCGGAACACTCTACATCGTTGACGGCAAGGCCCGTTCCCTGCGTTTTGCGGTTCTCCAGAACGATTCCATGAAGATACGCAAGAACAGTTCTTCATGGGATATTCCAAACGTTCCGCTTTTCGACGCTGACGGGAATCCCAACCATGCCAATGTTTCATCGCATGTTGCCATTACAGGGGAGACGATCAATATCGAAGATGTGTATCAAACAGAAGAGTTCGATTTCAGCGGCACGAAGGAGTATGACGCCGCTACAGGGTATCGCTGTCAATCGATGCTGGTCATTCCGCTGAAAAACCACGAGGATAAAATCATAGGTGTTCTTCAGCTCCTCAACGCAAAGGATCCGGAAACCGGCGAAACTACAGCCTTTCCCCGGGAGATTGTGGATCTTATATCATCCCTTGCCTCGCAGGCTGCCATTGCTTTAACAAATACCCAGCTCATAGAGGATTTGAAGGCTCTTTTTTACGCTTTCATCAAAAGTATTGCAACGGCCATAGACGCAAAATCCCCATTCACCGGCGGCCATATAAATCGTGTAGTCAGCCTGACCATGGATATTGCCGAAGCCATAAACCAGGACAGCAGCGGACCGTTCAAGGATATCCGTTTTACCGACGATGAGATGGAGGAGCTTCGCCTGGCTGCCTGGATGCACGATATCGGTAAAATCACTACCCCGGAACACATAGTCAGCAAAAAAAACAAACTCGAGACAGTTTTCGATCGTATTCACCTTATAGAAACCAGGCTTCTGCTCATAATGCAGCTTATGGAGAACGAGTATCTGCGTTCGGAAATAGAAATCCTTGAAACGGACAACTCGGAAAAAGCGATAAAGCGTATAAAGTTGTTAAATCGTGAGCTTCAGGGGAAAAAGACAGAAATACTTGATACCATCGACTTTTTGAAGACGATCAATGCAAGCAAAGGGGCAGTGGATGACCGCTCAATACGGCAGGTAAAGGATATAGCCGCACGAACCTATCGTATAGGAGAAAATGAGTACCCATGGCTGTCTGAAAACGAAACCCGGTGCCTTACAATACCAAGGGGGAACCTGCTTGACGAGGAGCGCAGGATTATCGAAAAGCATGCCGAAATGACCCTCAACATAATGCGCGAACTGCCCTTTCCCGAACGTTTTGCGCATGTACCGGAATATGCTTCGGCGCACCATGAAAAACTGGACGGGTCAGGATATCCATTAGGGCTGAAAGAAGATGAGATCCCGCTTCAGGCCAGGATAATAGCAATAGCGGATGTATTCGAAGCTCTTACCGCCAGGGACAGGCCATACAAGAAACCAATGCCTGTTTCCAAGGCGGTGGAAATTCTGGAAGCCATGAAAAAGGCCGGGCATATAGACAAAGATATAATGGAACTCTTTGTGAAAAAGGGGGTCTACAAACAATACGCAGAAAAAAAACTGAACCCGCAGCAATTGGAATAATATTTAACGGTATAGACCGTCAACTACCGGATGGAGCGATGTTAAAAAGATACTCCACAGATGTCAGGTTATCCTCAATCTCAACGTTAAACAGTTGCGCAAGTGAATTTAGTATTATAATTGCGTTCCTGTCAGCATCTTTTTCCGAAACGGATCCTATTCTGTTAAGAATGCCTTTATTCAGTTTCTGCACCCTTTCGTAATGGGCGTCAAGCCCTTTCATGTCTATGTCCGGTTCGTTACCCCTTTTGTATTCAAAGTACTGCCTCAGCAGGTATAGGGAAGTGGTGCGCACCATAGACTCCTGAATGGTGGAAAAAGGCAGGTGGAATCTTGCCATCGGTTTGAAAAGATCCATGACAGGGCAATCACTCGTGGCCATTATTATGCCTATCAAAGAGAAAAGCCCTTCCTGCACGGAAGTGTCTTTTTGATATGAGCGCTCAGGCGTGGTGCATATGACACGGCAGCTGTCATATGAAAAGGAATCTTTGAACTCATCCACAAGCTCAGCGATATTCAGGGCTATAGGACAGTATTCATGCTTGTCAGGGGACAGGGTGCACACCTCGCAACGCTCGTTATCAAGCCTTGTCCATTCCGGGAAACTGCTTGGCGTGGGATTAACGATCGAAATGGTATCAGGGTCAAGCTCTATCTTGAAAGTTCTTTTTCTGCCGTCCTGAAATTCGAACGCATACTCGATGGGATATAAAGGCTCATTATTGTGTGGCATGTAAAAACTCCCCTCCTGTGGGTGTGCCATAAGACCTTGACGTTACTGCGCTAAAATTGAAACCCGGGAGAAACATCCGGCCTTGCGGTCTTTCAGACACAAAATATCTGTTTTAAACTGGTCGGGACGGCTGGATTTGAACCAGCGGCCCCAGCGTCCCGAACGCTGTGCTCTACCAGACTGAGCCACGTCCCGACTTGGTTGCTTGTGCCTGAATTTTTAAATAACACGCGCCATGTTGTCAACAAAATTGTTTTGCCACAGGAGCAAGCTGTAAAAAACGGGTTAGCCAAAGGGATGATTTATAATTATAGTCTCATCCCGCCCGGCTCCGACAGATACGATGGCAACCGGAACACCGGTCAGTTCTTCCACCCTTTTAAGATAGCCTCTTGCGGCCGATGGAAGGTCGCTGATATCCCGGGCCCCTGATATATCTTCCTTCCACCCATCCATACTTTCATAAACAGGCTCGCACGTTGACAGTGTGTTTATATCAGCGGGGAAATCATCAAGAAGATTACCACCAACACTGTATGCTGTACATATCTTCAGGGTATCAAGCCCGGTAAGAACATCAAGTTTTGTCACGGCGAGCCCTGTAAGACCGTTTAATCTGGCAGCAGCTCTGAGCATAACAGCGTCAAGCCACCCACACCGCCTTTTGCGGCCGGTGGTCGCACCGAACTCGCTGCCTGCACGCTGCATAAACTCTCCGGTCGAATCAAACAGTTCCGTGGGAAACGGGCCTTCCCCGACCCGGGTAGTGTATGCCTTTACTATTCCAAGAACACCGGAAATGGCGCCAGGGCCTATCCCCGCCCCACAGCATGCGTTCCCTGCTACGGTGTTGGAGGATGTCACATAAGGATATGTCCCATGGTCTATGTCCAGGAATGTTCCCTGGGCTCCTTCAAAAAGAACCTGTTTGCCGTTTTTAGATGCATCGGCAATTATCCTGGATACATTGGCCACGCAAGGAGCAAGCATTTCCCTATAGCCGAGAAACTCCTCCACAATCGCATCAACGTCAAGAGGCCCGACACCGTACATCCTGTGAAGATAAATGTTTTTTTCCTTCACCTTTTCGGCGATCTTTCGGCCAAAAGTATCCGTGTACAGCATATCAACAAACCGTATGCCGTTGCGTGCCATCTTGTCCTCATAGCACGGGCCGATCCCCCTGCCGGTTGTTCCTATCCTGCCGCCGCTTCTTGTCTCCTCCCTGGCAAGGTCAATAGTCTTGTGGTAAGGCATTATCAGATGAGCATTGCGGCTTATTTTAAGATTCTCCGGGGTGATATCAACCCCCCTGGTTTTCAGCGAACTTATCTCTTCTGTGAGGACTGCCGGGTCCACAACGACTCCATTGCCTATGAGACACAACTTGCCCTGGAGAATACCGGAAGGCACAAGGTGGCTTATGAACTGCTCACCATTTACAACCAGGGTATGACCGGCATTGTTCCCTCCCTGAAACCTGACGACAAGGTCGGCCCCTGCTGAAAGGAGATCAACCACCTTCCCTTTCCCTTCGTCACCCCACTGGGTTCCGACAACTACTATACTGGCCACTTGCAACTCCTTCAAACATCATAAAATGTTTTTTGCATAAACACGGGTTACAGAATGTCCCGGCGTCTTTTTTCCTTAAAAAAAGATTGAAGCAGCGTTTTACACGCATCCTCACGGACTCCGGATATTACAGCAGGCCTGTGGTTCAGGCCGGTGTTTGCCGTAAAATCGTAAAGCGAACCCGCAGCTCCCCATCTTGGCTCACTGGCGCCGAACACGACCGTTTCTATTCTTGCGTGAATCACTGCGCCCATACACATCACACAGGGCTCGACCGTAACATAGAGGGTCGTATTTGGCAATCGATAATTTGACAAAAGACGCGCAGCCTCACGAATCACAAGGATCTCTGCATGGGCAGACGGATCGCACGAAGATATCGGACGGTTGTGGTCAGATGCGATCACCTCTCCTTTTGCAGAAACCAGTAATGCGCCTATCGGCACCTCACCTGTGGCAAGCGCCTTTTTTGCCTCTCTGAGCGCCAGGTCCATGAAATGTGACCGATCATGCAAAGACGGATCAGACTGCAAGACAGCGGCGTCATGAATATCCCTACTCCCTGCCATACGCATCATCCATACGGGCTATATCGGCCGCTGTTATGTCGTTTCCGGTTTGGACCTCTATAACGTCAAGTGGTGTATCTCCCCTGTTCTCGAGTCTGTGGGCCACCCCTGCGGGTATAAAAACCGACTGGTCCCTGGTAAGGGTAAAAGTCTCCTCCCCCCTTGTCACCAGGGCTGTGCCGTCGATGATGACCCAATGCTCTGCGCGGTGTTCATGCCGTTGCAGCGAAATTTTCTGCCCAGGCCTTATCAGAAGGTGATTGACATAAAACCGTTCTGAGAAAATAAGGGTTTCACATGAGCCCCACGGCCTGTAATCAATTTTATGGGAAATGGCCTCCCTTCTGTTGCCGGATTTCAGCTTACTCACTATTGACTTTACGTCCTGTACTCTGTCGCGATGGGATACAAGCACAGCATCCGGAGTTTCCACAACCACATGCCGTGACAAGCCGACTGCCGCAACCAGACGTGAGCCCGACCTGATATATGAATCGGCTACATCATGTGTTATTACGTCACCGGAAAGAACATTTGAGTTTTCATCCTTTTTCCCGACGTTCCACAGTGCCTCCCACGATCCGAGATCGTTCCATCCCGCATCAAGGGGAATCACAACGCCGCTGTCGGTCTTTTCCATAACCGCATAATCGATGGAATCGGATGGACACTCTTCAAAGGCGCCTTTGTCCAGCCTGAAAAAATCGAGGTCGGTTTTCCCGAGAGACACGGCTTTTCTGCAGGCAGAAACTATATCCGGCGAGAAACGTTCAAGCTCTTCCAATACCTTATCGGCCCTGAACATGAACATGCCGCTGTTCCAAAAGTACTGCCCCGACTCAAGGTACTGCTTAGCTGTTTGCAGGTCCGGTTTCTCAACAAAAGACTCTATCATGGCGGCGTTACCCGGCCCCTCGCCGGGACTGTTTTCACCCTTGAGCCGTACCGGGCCACCTCGCTTGATATATCCATACCCGGTTTCAGGAGCTGTAGGCACTATACCGAAAGTTATCAGTGCTGACATGGAAGCGTAATAACGCCCGGCCTCGACCGCCTCCTGGAATACGGATATATTCTCTATAAAATGGTCCGCCGGCAATACCAGAAGGACCGCTTCCCTGTTTTTCTCAAGGATTTTTAATGCTGCCACAGCTATTGCCGGAGCAGTATTCCGACCAACGGGTTCCAGGACAATCGCGTCCCACAAAACGCCCATAATGCGAAGTTGCTCGGCAACCATGAACCTGTGATTATCGTTGCAAATAATAATCGGGTCGGCCACCTCTTTTCGGATAAAGCTCGCGCGAAAGTGGCCAAAGCCGTGTTCCCGAACCTCCTGCAAGAATAACCGGAACTATCATACTTCCCTCTCTCTCGATCTGTACGCTGCCCCCTCTACAACAAACCAGGGGTTTAAAAGGTCTTCCTTATTATATTCCAGGGGGGCACCGGTGTCATGACAGAGCAGTTGCGCCCCTGCATTTTCAGCGATTGCGTGGCCTGCCGCTATATCCCACTCCATGGTAGGCCCAAGCCTCGGATAAAGATCAGCATTCCCTTCAGCAACAAGGCATAGTTTCAAAGAGCTCCCGGCCTGGACAAACTCAACCTTTTTGTGGGTTTTCTTAAGCTCCCGGACAAACTCTTCCACCTCGGCTGTAAGGTGGGACCTGCTCCCGACCACTCTGACCACGCCCGGGAGCGGCGATTTGTCAGGCAGCCTCACCGCAGATGATATTATATCTTTTAAGTTTGCCATCTTTCCGTTTGCGATCCTTTCTATCAGCACAGGATCGTCTATTCTGTATGAGCCGTGGCTCTTGGCCCCGACATACAAAGTGTCTCTGGCTGGAATAAAAATCGTTCCGAACACCACTTTCCTGTCTTCCACAAGAGCTATGTTTATTGTAAACTCACCGTTTCGTTTTATAAACTCTTTGGTGCCGTCAAGGGGATCAACGATCCATAATCTCTTCCAGGTGGAACGCTCGCTATAGGGGATATCCCTTCCCTCTTCGCTTAGAACCGGTATGCCGGTCTTCCTGAGATATGATGAGATAATACCATGGGATTTTGTGTCTGCAACTGTAAGCGGAGAGTTGTCAGACTTGTACGAAACATCAAACCTGTCTTTTCCATACACCTCCAAAACAGCCCTGCCCGCTTGTACGCAAGCGTTTATGGCAGTGTTCACACACGATTCATCGACCATAAGGTGCCCACCTTAAATTTGTTTTTCAAAAAGGAGTTATAAAGCGTAATGGATTTTGATGTGAAATGGAGGCGGCATCCGGATTTGAACCGGAGAATGTCGGTTTTGCAGACCGATGCCTTACCACTTGGCTATGCCGCCTTAAAAAAATGGAGCGGGAAACGGGATTTGAACCCGCGACTTCAACCTTGGCAAGGTTGCACTCTACCACTGAGTTATTCCCGCTCACAGAAAAACGAAAAAATCTTTTACCCTCTTTTCCCCCTGCTTGTCAACCGAAAAATTGCCGGCGCACCCCGTCATTCAAACAAAAGGCGCGCCGGCAAGCTCGCCAGTTACATCAGGCCCAGCTTGAACTTAAGGGATCTCAGGGTGTTTTGCATAAGCATGGTTATGGTCATGGGACCGACACCGCCCGGAACCGGTGTTATATACCCGGCGATCTCTTTTGCCGCATCAAAATCAACGTCCCCTTTGAGTATGGGAACCATCCTGTTGGGATCCTTTGCGCTGGGTTTTTCTCCGACCCTGTTCACTCCAACGTCTATAACACATGCGCCCGGTTTAATCCATTCAGGCTTCACCAGCCCCGGGACGCCTGCAGCCACTATGAGTATGTCGGCACGCTTACAATGTGCAGCCATGTCTTTTGTCGCGGTGTGGACAACCGTAACTGTTGAATTTGCGCCAGGCCCTTTTTGAAGCATCATGTTTGCTATGGGTTTGCCCACGATGTTGGACCGTCCCACTACAACAACTTCCGCTCCCTTTGTTTCAACCCCTGCCCTGACAATCATCTCCTGAATTCCGGCCGGTGTGCAGGGCGGGAACTTCACTTCACTGCCGCCGATCATCAGTCTTCCAACGTTTACAGGATGGAATCCGTCAACATCCTTGTCGGGATCTATGGCGTTTAGCACCTTTTTCTCGTTTATATGTTTCGGAAGCGGCAGCTGGACAAGAATACCGTGAATAGAATCATCCTTGTTGTACTTGTCAATCAGGGCCAGAAGATCCTCTTCCGATATATCCTCAGGCTGAGAATCCTGGACCTCCTTGAAACCGACCCTGTGTGCCGTTTTAATCTTGAGTGTTACATAAGATATCGATGCGGGATTTTCACCAACCAGGATCGTCACAAGACCAGGCACCTGTCCATGTTTTTCCTTGATCTCTTTCACCTCGTCTTCGATCTCCTTTAGAATCTCCTCCCGTATCTCGGTTCCCTTGATCAGTTTTGCAGTCATCTCGATGCTCCTTTCATAGTTGTAATTTTAAAAAGCAAACAAAAGCCACAACGGCTGGAATTTCTCTTTAACACTCCGTTTACCCGAAAAACTGCCGGGCCCGTAAATCTTTAAACCGGAAACGGTATCATATCAAGCCCCGTTGCCTCGTCAATACCAAACATTATGTTCATGTTCTGAACCGCCTGGCCCGCAGCTCCCTTCACAAGGTTGTCAACAACAGAAACCAGGATCGCCTTACCGGCACGTTTGTCAAGCTTTACGCCTATATCGCAGAAATTACTTCCCCTCACGTGTCGGGTTTCAGGGAACCTGCCTGGTTCGCAAAGCCTGATAAACCGCCTGCCATTATAATAGGCAGCGATACATTCAATGATATCCTCTTCCGACACCCCTTCTGCGACATCCGCATAAACGGTTGACAGCATGCCTCGATTCATGGGAACCAGATGGGGCACAAACGTAAGGGAAACGGGCACTCCGGCTTCCCGGCAAAGAATTTCCTCAATTTCAGGAGCATGCCTGTGCTCCGCAACCTTGTAAGCCTTGAAGGACTCTCCCACTTCGCATATATGAGTGCCAAGGGACGGCGACCTGCCTGCGCCACTCACACCGGACTTGGAATCCGCTATGATTGAGGATGTATGAACAAGGCCTGCTTTCACAAGCGGGACAAGCGGAAGCAGAATACTCGTGGGGTAGCACCCCGGATTACCCACGAGCTCTGCGGTTTTAATGCTGTCGGTATAGACCTCTGAAAGCCCGTAAACGCTTTTCCTGCAAAGCTCCCCGGCAGTATGGTGCTGGTAATAAAGCTCATAGGTATCCACATCGGAAAATCTGAAATCGGCCGAAAGGTCGATAACCTTTTTGCCATACTCCAAAATTTCCGGGACAATACTCATCGGCAGTTTGTGTGGAAGCGCCGTGAACACGATATCCGCATTTCTGCATATGGCATCGACAGAAAGCTTTTCGCAAACCAGGCCAACAGATCCTCTTGTGGCAGGATAAACCTTTTCAAAAGGCACGTCCGCATACTGTCGGGACGTGATATCCGTTATTGTGACATCAGGGTGCCCGGCAAGCAGGCGCACAAGCTCAGCACCGGCATATCCCGTCGCTCCTATAACAGCAGTCCTGATCATATGATCATCCCCTTATCAACAATAATAACCACGATGATTGGCTACTAATCCGATTTAGCCAAATGCCCCCTGATTTTCAACGTTTTTAATCAATGCCGGTCATTTTTTTAATTTTTCAGCGGTTAGCCAAAACTGCCTGCACGCTTGGACCAAATTCCCATAAATGCAAATAATCGCACTATTAAAATAATATGGCAATGATTTTCACAAGCCGCAGCCGGACGCTTGTAAAGATAAGGCCGGGCAAAGGCTGCACAGTAATAGCGTTTCTTTTGCAATCCAACCTGTTTTTGCCACACCCTTTGTTTTATTCTTCTGAAAATAAAGTCACAAAATAAAAAAAGCAGGAAAATAACCTTGACATATATGGAATGCGGGTGGTAATTAGCGATTTTAAATAGTGAAAAGGTAAAGCAAATGGAAATCATTGCCAGTATCAGCCGGTATTCAGGCATAATTATTAGGCGTATGAGCCTTCTTGTAGGCGTACTTTTGCTCTCCTGCGGGCGAGTGATCGGCTGATAATGGCTTAACCAAAAGAAACAATTTCCAGACAAACCGTTATCAGCCGGATGATAACGGTTTTTTTTTCACCAAACATGAGGAGGCGACATGAAAAGCAATTTAATGAAACAGGGGTTGACAAGGGCACCGCACCGCTCGCTGCTGAAATCGATTGGTTACACGGATGAGGAGATCGAACGCCCCATCATTGGTATCGTAAACTCGGCCAACGAAATAATACCGGGCCATGTCGACCTTGACAAAATTGCACGCGCGGTAAAGGACGGTGTATACATGGCTGGCGGAACTCCGGTTGAATTTTCAACCATAGGCGTGTGTGACGGAATAGCCATGAACCACATCGGCATGAAATACTCCCTGGGAAGCCGCGAACTGATTGCCGATTCGGTGGAGATCATGGCAATTGCACACGCGTTTGATGCCATTTTCATCAGCGGAGGGCCGATGCTGGCCGGAAGGCACCCGGCTGACAGAGACAAAAAGGTGGACCTGATCTCGGTATTCGAAGCAGTTGGGGCCGTCAAAAACGGTAAGATGACAGATGATGAACTGCGTATGATAGAAGATTCTGCATGTCCCACCTGCGGATCATGTGCGGGGATGTTTACCGCAAACTCCATGAACTGTCTGACCGAGGCCGTTGGTATGGGCCTGCCCGGCAACGGGACTGTTCCGGCTGTCATGTCGGAACGCGTGCGCATGGCAAAAAAGGCGGGCATGCGGATACTTGATCTTTACCGTGAAAATATAACGCCGGACAAAATATTGACCAAAAAGGCTTTCAGAAACGCCCTTGCCGTTGACATGGCGCTTGGATGCTCTACCAACACGGTTCTTCACCTTACGGCAATAGCCAACGAGGCGGGTGTGCCGATAAACCTCGAACTGATAAATGAAATAAGCAAGTCAACGCCTCACCTGTGTTCCCTCAGCCCTGCAGGGCCGAATCACATTGAAGATCTTAACGCGGCAGGCGGTATACAGGCAATAATGAAGGAGCTTGCCAAAGCCGGGCTTATAGATACCGACTGTATAACTGTGAACGGTAAAACAGTGGGAGAAAACATTGCCAACGCCAAAGATGCTGATGACGCTGTTATACGCACAGTCAGCAATCCGCACCATGCGGAAGGAGGCCTTGCGGTTCTGTTCGGCAATCTTGCTCCTGATGGATGCGTGGTAAAACAGTCCGCCGTTGTTGATGCCATGATGGTCTGCGAAGGGCCTGCAAGGGTTTTTGATTCTGAAGAGGACGCAACAGAGGCTATAATGGGGGGCAAAATAAAACCTGGTGACGTGATTGTCATCCGTTATGAAGGCCCGAAGGGCGGTCCAGGCATGCGCGAGATGCTTACTCCCACTTCAGCTCTTGCCGGTATGGGTCTGGATGACAAGGTTGCGCTTCTGACTGACGGCAGGTTTTCCGGTGGAACCAGGGGCGCTGCAATAGGACATGTATCACCGGAAGCCATGGAAGGAGGCCCGATCGCGATTGTGCGGGATGGCGACACCATCACAATAGACATCCCTGCAAAAAAGATATCCCTGCGACTCGATGAAAATGAAATCAGCGAAAGAGTGGCAAAATGGGAAAAACCTGCCCCGAAGATAACCAGGGGATACATGGCTCGTTACGCGCGAATGGTTTCTTCGGCCAATACAGGTGCAATATTCAAAGAGAAATAGAAAAGGATTGGTGGACATGGAGTATACTGGTGCTCAAATAGTAATGAAGGCTCTCAAGGAAGAAGAGGTGGAAGTTATATTTGGATATCCCGGAGGTGCCGTGCTTGATATCTATAACGAGCTGCTTAACACCGATTTCCGGCATATACTCGTTCGCCAGGAACAGGGAGCGGTTCATGCCGCTGACGCCTACGCAAGGGTGACCGGTAAAACAGGTGTGGCACTTGTCACTTCAGGACCCGGGGCAACAAACACCATTACAGGGATCGCTTCAGCCTATATGGATTCCATACCGGTGGTTGTTCTTACCGGGCAGGTCCCAACCCCCCTGATAGGAAACGACGCTTTTCAGGAAGTGGATATAGTAGGCATATCCAGACCATGCACAAAGCACAACTATCTGGTAAAGGACGTGAAAGATCTGGCCCGAACCATAAGGGAAGCGTTTTACATCGCACGGTCGGGAAGGCCCGGGCCCGTTCTGATAGATCTTCCTAAGGACGTAATTAATTCAAAATCTGAATACAACGCACCAAAAACCATTAAACTCAAATCGTACAACCCCAATTATGAACCGAACGTAAAACAGCTTCAAAAGGTACTGGACCTTGTAAAATCTTCAAAAAGACCTGTTATATTTTCCGGCGGCGGGATAACCTTTTCAAACGCCGCAAAGGAGCTTACAAGCTTTGCAAAAAAAACAGGGATACCGGTGACATCTTCACTTATGGGGCTTGGCGCCTTTCCGGCAACGGATCCGTTGTGGCTTGGAATGCCGGGTATGCATGGAACATTCCGGGCGAACATGTGTCTTGCGAACTGTGACCTCATGATTGCCATAGGTGTGAGGTTTGATGACCGTGTAACAGGCAAAACCGACGAGTTCGCTTCAAATGCAAAGATCGTGCATATAGATATAGACCCCACATCGATCCAGAAAAACGTCAAGGTAGCCATTCCAATAGTTGGAGACTGCAAGGCAGCCCTTGCCAGGCTGAACCGCATGATAACCGAAAAGAAGGTGCGGCTTGACTCCTCCACAAAAAAAGCACGCACAGAATGGATGAAACAGATAGAGGAATGGAAAAAGACCAAGCCCCTTTCCTATGTTCAAGGGGAAAACAGCATAAAACCGCAGTACGTGGTCGAAAAACTGTATGAACTCACTAAAGGAGATGCCATAATCACAACGGAGGTCGGGCAGAACCAGATGTGGGCAGCGCAGTATTACCACTTTAAGAGGCCAGGCCAATTCATCACTTCCGGAGGCCTTGGAGTCATGGGGTTTGGACTGCCGGCCGCAGTGGGCGCCCAGGTGGCGAGTCCGGAAAGTATAGTCATTGACATAGCAGGCGACGGCAGCATACAGATGAACATTCAGGAGATGATGACAGCGGTAAGCCATGACCTTCCTGTAAAAGTGGCTATTCTCAACAACAGCTTTCTTGGAATGGTTCGCCAGTGGCAGGAGCTTTTCTATGACAGGCGTTACGCATGGACAGATATAACAGCGGCACCTGATTTTGTAAAGCTGGCCGAAGCCTACGGCGCCGTAGGACTGAGAGCCACGAAACCGAAAGAGGTGGAACCTGTAATAAAAGAGGCTCTTGCAACCCCCAAACCGGTTATCATGGATTTCAAGGTTGAAAGAGAGGAAAACGTTTATCCCATGGTGCCTGCGGGCTCTCCTATAACCAATATGATTCTGGTATAATATTTCAAGGGGTTAACCTATGAACACTAAACACATCCTTTCCATTCTCGTTGACAATCAGCCCGGTGTCCTTTCCAGGATTGCCGGTCTGTTCAGCGGCAGGGGCTACAACATCGAAAGTCTTTGCGTTGCCGCAACAACAGACCCCATGGTATCACGTGTCACCATGGTGACAATGGGTGATGATGCCATAATCGAACAGATAAAAAAGCAGCTTAACAAACTCATAAACGTAATAAAGGTACTTGACCTGACGGGAACAAGTTATGTCCAAAGGGAACTTGTTCTGGTACAAGTCAGGGCAAAACCGGAAAACAGGGCAGAGATCCTTCGCATAGTGGATATTTTTCGCGCCAAGGTGGTTGACGTTGGGCCCACTAACTACATAATAGAAGTAACCGGCAACGAGGATAAACTCAAGGCGTTCCTTACCCTGCTACAGCCAATGGGCATAAAGGAGATAGCACGCACCGGCCCCATAGCCCTTCAGCGCGATTCCAACAGGAAAAAATAGGGGTAATTTACAACTTTCCAATTATCAACAACATAAATAAGGAGATTTAAAATGCCGAAGATCGATTTTGGAGGTGTTGAGGAAAACGTGGTGACCTCTGAAGAGTTCCCTCTTGAAAAGGCCAGGGAAGTGCTCAAAAACGAGCGCATCGCCGTGCTTGGGTATGGTGTACAGGGCCCTGCCCAGGCATTAAACCTCAAAGATAACGGATTTGAAGTAATCATCGGGCAACTCGAAGGTGACGAATATTGGGAAAAAGCCATAGCGGACGGTTTTGTGCCCGGTGAGACGCTGTTCCCGATTGAAGAGGCCGTCAAACGGGGAACCATTATAAAAATGCTGCTGTCTGACGCAGGGCAGGTCGCTGTATGGCCCAAAATTAAAGAGTTCCTTAACGAGGGTGACGCACTATATTTTTCGCACGGCTTTGCCATTGTCTACAAAGAACAGACAGGGATAATACCGCCGGAAAATATAGATGTTATCATGGTCGCTCCAAAGGGTTCAGGAACAAACGTCAGGCGCAATTTCCTGGATGGAAGCGGTATCAACTCCAGCTACGCAGTATTCCAGGACTACACCGGCAGGGCTGAGGAACGGACACTGGCCCTTGGAATAGCGATCGGATCCGGCTATCTTTTCCCGACGACCTTTGAAAACGAGGTTTACAGCGATCTTACGGGAGAACGGGGGGTCCTGATGGGATGCCTCGCCGGCACGATGGAGGCCCAATACAACGTCCTTAGAAAACATGGGCACTCTCCCAGCGAGGCCTTCAATGAAACTGTAGAAGAGTTGACACAAAGTTTGATAAGGCTTGTGGCGGAAAACGGTATGGACTGGATGTTCGCAAACTGCAGCGCCACTGCCCAGAGGGGGGCGCTTGATTGGGCGCCCAGGTTCAGGGACGCCGTGGCTCCTGTTTTTGACGAACTCTACGAACGTGTCAAGAACGGGGAAGAAACAAAGCGGGTTCTTGAGGCAAACAGTGCCCCGGATTACAAGAAAAAACTTACAGAAGAACTGAACGCCATCAAGAACTCCGAAATGTGGAGGGCCGGTGCCGCAGTGAGAGCCCTCAGACCGGAAAACCGCAAAAAGAAACAGTAAATGATCGGAGGGTTGCCAAAAAGCGGGGCGGTAAGACAGGCAACTGCCCCGCCGTTTATATCGTCGTAGCATATTACACTTATTTGTTATTGCCTGACTCCGATTGCGGTCATTGGAGGAAAGGTTCGGGTTTTGAAACAGGATATCCTGATATATGACACCACGCTCAGGGACGGAATGCAGGGCGAAAACATCGACTTTACCGTGGATGAAAAGCTGAGGATCGCCAGGTATCTCGATGATTTCGGCGTACATTATATCGAAGGAGGCTGGCCGGGCTCCAACCCGAGAGACATCAGTTTTTTTGAACTTGCAAAAGATATAAAGTTCAAAAACGCAAAACTCACCGCCTTTGGCGCAACACGCAGATCCGGACTTTCGGCAGAAGAGGATCAAAACCTCAGGCTCCTTATTGAATGTGAGGCGCCGGCTATAGCACTTGTAGGGAAAACCTGGGACCTCCACGTAACCGAGGTTATGAACAATACTCTTGAGTTGAACCTGTCCATGATCCGGGATTCCGTGGAGTATGTTAAATCGCATGACCGTGAACTTTTCTTTGACGCAGAGCATTTTTTTGATGGATACCGGGATAACGGGGAGTACGCTTTGGATGCGGTTCTTGCCGCAGCCCGGGCCGGAGCGGACGCGATCATTCTGTGCGATACAAACGGGGGTACCCTGCCCCACGATATTGAAGCTATAACACAGAAGGTGGCGGATATATTCGCCGCAGAATTCCCGGACGGCCAGGGCGGTTCCCGGATAAAAATTGGTATACACACCCACAACGACTGCGGTCTTGCAGTAGCAAACACCATAGCAGGGATAAGGGGGGGGGCAACCATTGTCCAGGGCACTATCAACGGATACGGAGAACGCTGCGGGAACGCTGATCTTACATCGATAATCCCCATCCTGGCCTTGAAAATGGGGCGTTCGTGCATTACCGCCGAAAACCTGAAAAAACTTAAAAAAATATCGCGCTTTATAAGCGAAACGGCAAACATGACACCATTGAACAGCAGGCCTTTTGTGGGAAAAAGCGCCTTTTCTCACAAAGGCGGAATCCATGTAAGCGCGATAATGAAAAACTCAAGAGCATACGAACACATAGATCCCGAACTTGTGGGCAACCAGAGACGAGTACTTGTATCCGATCTGTCGGGCAGAAGCAACATCACCTATAAAGCCAGGGAACTTGGAATAGATACGGGCTCCGAGCATTTCGATGTCGACAGGATCGTATCGGAAATAAAGATGCTCGAGCTTGATGGATTCCAGTTCGAGGCTGCTGACGGCTCCTTCAAGATCGTGATGGAAAAGATAACAGGACAGTTCAGGCCTCTTTTCGAGCTGAAATCTTTCCGCGTCACCATCGACAAAGAGGCGGATCGACCGTGCAGCTCCCACGCAACAATACGACTGGCGGTCGGCTCAAGTGAAACAGTTGCTTCCTCTGACGGTGACGGCCCGGTAAGCGCCCTTGACAGAGCCCTTCGAAAAGCCATAGCAGAGTTTTATCCGGATTCGCTTGGCCTTGACGCGATGCAGCTGGTGGATTTCAAGGTAAGGGTACTGGACGGCCGTGACGGGACATCCGCCAAGGTCAGAGTCTTTATCGAATCAAGGGATGAGGATGAGGTATGGGGAACAATCGGGGTATCTGAGGATATTATAGAGGCCAGCTGGGATGCTCTTGCTGACAGCTGTCAATACAAACTTGCAAAGGAACTCAAAAAATAAGCTTGGATTAATTGGAAATGGCTGACAGAGTAATCATATTTGATACGACACTGAGGGACGGAGAGCAATCACCAGGCGCCAGTATGAACGTGGCGGAAAAACTTCGGATCGCTTCACGCCTTGAAGAACTTGGTGTTGACATAATCGAGGCCGGTTTTCCTGCTGCATCAAAAGGAGACATGGAGGCGGTTTCCCAGGTCGCCCAGCATCTCAAGGCCTCTTCCGTGGCCGGGCTTGCAAGAACCAACAAGGAAGATATTGACAAGGCATGGGCGGCAGTATCCGGTGCCGTCAAGCCCAGAATTCATGTTTTTATAGCCACATCGGACATCCACATGGAGCACAAGCTCAGGATGTCAAGAGAGCAGGTGGTCGAAAGCGCTGTTGCCGGAATAAAATATGCAAAAAAATTTACCGACGATGTAGAGTTCTCGGCCGAGGATGCTTCACGGAGCGACCGTGACTTTTTGTGCCGGATATTTGAAGCCGCCATTGAAGCGGGGGCAACAACCATAAACATCCCTGACACTGTAGGGTACGCTATCCCCGAAGAGTTTGCAGAACTTGTAAAATATGTAAAGAAACACACTCCCAACGTGCACAGGGCCGTCATAAGCGTCCACTGCCATAACGACCTGGGGCTGGCTACAGCCAATACCCTTGCTGCGCTTTCGGCCGGGGCAAGGCAGGCGGAAGTCACTATCAACGGCATAGGGGAACGTGCCGGCAACACCTCTATGGAAGAGGTGGTAATGGCGATAAAAACACGGTCCAACTGTTACCCTCTGACCACCGGTATCGATACAACCAAAATCTATCCCACCAGCCGGCTGGTAAGCATGTTAACCGGTATGATCGTACAGCCCAACAAGGCTATAGTCGGGGCCAACGCCTTTGCGCACGAAGCCGGCATCCACCAGGATGGCATGCTGAAAAACCCCATGACTTATGAAATCATGCGGCCTGAAACTGTGGGAGTCAGCAGCAGCACCCTCGTGCTTGGCAAACACTCCGGCAGAAAGGCGCTTAACGACCGTTTAAGGGATCTGGGTTACAGGCTGTCACCCCGGGAACTCGATACAATATTTACAAAATTCAAGGAACTTGCAGACAAGAAAAAGAACATCGTTGACGAAGATCTCGAAATTCTTGTTTCTGAAAACATCATGGATATCTCTGAGATGTTTATACTTGACACTCTGCACGTGGTAAGCGGAAACAGGGTTTCTCCACTGGCGCGCGTAGGTATGATAGTAAACGGGAAACCTGTTGAAAAAGAGAGCACCGGTAACGGCCCTATCGATGCGACATACAGGGCCATTGCAGATATCACCGGCACAGAATCGGAAATGCTGAGGTTCACGGTGAGTGCGCTGTCCGGCGGCACCGATTCGCAGGGCGAGGTCACTGTCAGGCTGAAAGAGAAAGGACTTGTCGCACTGGGACGGGGAGCTGACCCTGATATCATCACGGCAAGCGCAAAAGCATATATAAACGGTTTAAACCGTCTTGAATACCTGAAACGCCATCCGGTGTCGATGGGGGATATGATATAAAATTGCTAAAGCCCGTTTCCCATACCGGCAAAAAATTGACAAAAAATCGGTTTATGTTATTATATGTATAACTGTTTTAATTTAATTGACAAGTAAACTATGAACAATCACAGGCCCGGAGTCCTCCGGGGGAAAGTATCGATGCCTGTCGACAAACCACCTTCTCCACACTGGAGTTTCATGCAATGGGACCAGAAATCATTATCCTGATAGCGTTTCTTGCGCTGTCCGGGTTTTTTTCTTCTGCTGAAACCGCTCTTTTTTCAATAAGCCGTTCAAAAGTAAAGTTTTTAGCTAAAAAGGGAAACCGGTTTGATCTTCTTATAAAGAAAATGAAGGAAACCCCGCACAGGCTTCTTTCCACGATCCTCATAGGCAACAACCTGGTGAACATAGGGGCTTCAGCAGTCGCGACATCCATGGCGATCAATATATTTTCGAATAATGCTGTTGGTATTGCAACCGGCGTGATGACATTCTTTATTCTTATATTCGGTGAGATTCTGCCCAAATCGATTGCCACAAGGAACAACGTGGCAGTCGCCCGGATAGTCATATACCCTATCTACTGGCTGTCTTTGTTTTTTTCGCCGGTGATTCTTTTTCTGGAATTCATTCCACGGATAACCGGAAAGATCTCTCCCCATCCTTCAATGACTGAAGAGGAACTCAAGGTGATCGTAGAGGTTACCGAGGAGGAAGGGGAGATTAACGGCGAGGAAAAAGAGCTTATCCACAACATATTCAAACTTGACGATACCAGCGCCTCGGAATGTATGACCCCCACAACAGACATGTTTGCAATCGACGTAAACAAAAAATTACCGCTGCGGGCAATAATAAAGTCCGGGTTCAGCCGCATTCCGGTCTATGAAAACCACATCGGCAATATAATCGGAATAGTCAACATAAAAGACATATTCAGGCATTATACAACCGGCAAGGGGCCGATAAACATAAGGGCCATAATGAGCAAACCGTATTTCATTCCTGAATCCAAAAAACTCAACAGCCTGCTGAAACAGTTCAGGATGCGTAAACATCACATGGCCATCGTTATAAACGAACATGGTGAGGTTCTGGGATTGATAACCCTTGAGGATGTCTTAGAGGAACTGGTCGGGGATATTATAGATGAGACAGACAGGTATGAACCATCAATCGTCAAGCTGAAAAAAAATACATGGCTTGTTCAGGGTAAAACCCACATTGACGAAGTAAACGAAAAGATCCCGATGAATATCCCGGACTCTGCAGAATATGACACCATTTCAGGATTCCTGCTTTATAAAATAGGAAGAATCCCTGTAGAAAACGAAACGATATCCATAGACAATTTTGATATAACGGTCAAAAGAATGAAGACAAACAGGATAATCTCCCTTCTGGTAAAAAAAACCGGAGAACCACCAGAGGCTGCAGGCAGCCAGGAATAGATGGTTGTTGACATGCAGACGGCAACAGCATATCTTTCATCCCCTGGTATTATTAAAAACACACCAACAACAAGAGATTGACATGAAACGCTCACTTGTCTCCATCTTATGCACACTTTTGGTTATAACATTCATGGGGAACGGTTGCGCCCATAAAAAACCCGAAAGTGAAAAAACCGCGCAGGAACTGGCTGCTGAAGGTGAATCACTCTTAAATGCCAAGCGATACCAAAAAGCGATAGATACCTTTAAAAACCTTAAAGACTGGTATCCTTTCAGCACCCTGGCGGCAGTGGCCGACCTGAAAATAGCGGACGCATACTTCCAAATGGAAGATTACGAAAACGCAGCCTCTGCATACGAGGATTTTGAAAGGTTACATCCTCAAAACAAGTCTGTTCCATATGCAATTTACAGGGAAGGTTTATGTTACTATTACCGGCTTGACACCATCGACAGGGATCAGACACCTGCGCGAAAGGCGATAGAAGCATTCTCTCGCCTGGTAAACAGATATCCCGACTGTGAGTATTCCAAAAAGGCGGCTGAATATATTGTTAAATGCAGAAAGAGTCTCGCCGGCCATGAGCTTTATGTGGGAAAATTCTACTACAAGATGGGCCATTACAAGGCTGCGCTTCACCGGCTGAACAGGGTTATCTCTGACTATCCTGATGTCGGGAATCTTGATGAGGCGCGGCATTACATCACCATTATCACTGATAATCTGGTGAAGGCCCTCTCAGACGAGGACCCTGACGTACGGCTGGAAGCAGTAAAAACTCTTGGCAAAACAGGGCCAAAAACCGATCCTGCCGTAGATGCTCTTATTCACCTGTTGTCAAATGACACAAATGAGAATGTCCGCGGCGCAGCCATGCTTGCGCTTGGCAATGTTGCACCTGGATACAGGACAAAAGCCCTGTCTGCTGTTATTGCAGCGTTAAGTGATGATAGTTCAAGAGTAAGGCTTGGCGCAATTCAAACAATTTCCGCTTTCGGAATCTACAATAACCAGGTTGAGCAGGCGCTTGAAAAAACAGGGCACGAGGACGAATCGATAGAGGTAAAAGAAGCAGCTCTTAACGCTCTTATTGTGATGAAAACTAAAGCGGCAAAGAAATTGGCTGCCAAAAATAAAATCGATAACAAGGGTTCGGTAAAAACCCCGCCTTCAGGTGTAAAGACGGCTGCTCCGTCCGCAGAGAGTGCAGTCTCAACGCCTGTTCCTGAAAAAAAACACAGCCATTGGCAGGGCAGCCTGCCCAAAAATAACAGCAATAACGGCAGATGCCCTTAACATAAGATCCGGGCCGGGGCTCGCCTACAAAAAACTCGGCAAGCTTTTCCCGAATGAAAGGCCAAAAGTTCTGAAAGTGGATGGCAAATGGATTAAAATCCAAACAACAAACGGTCTGACCGGCTTTGTATCAAGAGATTATGTGATTTTGGAGGGTGAATAATAGCCATATCTTGGACAGATAGTACCTGGAGCAAAAAACTTTAAAAAAAGCTTTACATGAAAAACAAGCCGGTATATCATGCCTTTTCTTTTTTTTTGTAACATGACAAATGTATGATGAGAAAAATCAGACGTAAAGGGTTTTACCGATGTCTAAAAAATGTGAAATATGCGGAAAAAAACCGATGGTCGGTGCAAACGTGAGTCATGCCCATAATGTAACAAAGCGCCGCTTTAACCCGAATCTGCAGAAAGTGCGCGTTGACCGAAACGGCAGGACAGAAAAGATTTATGTTTGCACAAAGTGCATCAAGGCTGGATTCGTTGTTAAAGCCGCGTAAATTCCCCGGATGACGGCTCGGGCAGCAATGTAAAATCAATCTTTTGGAACACCCAGCCGTTTTACTCCGATAACAGTTTTAAGACTGTTTAAGGCGGAAATTATATTATCCAGCTGTTCGGTGCTTTTCACCAGGAGCGTAAAACGGATTTCCACCATCCCGTCCGCTTGGGTCTCGGTGTGGGCGCTTGTTATATTGGCTCCGTGTTTGCTTATCTCAGACGTTATTTCGGCTAAAAGCCCAAGCTTATCATAGGCGCGTATCCTCATCCTGACCGGATAAGTCGAGGCGGGCTCCATTGCCCACTGGACATCTATTCTTCGCTCCGGAGAAACTCTTAACATGTTTATGCAGTTTGTTCTGTGCACGGTCACGCCCCTGCCCCTGGTGATGTAACCTGCAATTTTATCACCAGGAACAGGCTGGCAGCACTTGGCAAGCTTGATAAGCACATCGTCCATTCCACATACAACAACCCCTTCGGCATCCTTTTTTTTCCGCACCCGGCTTACAATCTTTTCCAAAAGCAATTCGGCATCCGGTATATTACTTTTTGCCAGGTATTTTTGCACCACCTGCCTTGGCGTGACCTTGCCATACCCTACATGTTCAAGCAGGTCATCCATGGTCTTGAAACCGAATGCCGATGGCAGGGATTTCATCTCCTCGGAATGCATGGCTTCATTAAAATTAACACGGAACTTGCGAAACATCTTTTCGCACATCTCCCTGCCGAGCTGAAGGCTTCTGGCTTTTTCTTCGTTTTTTATCCACTGGCGTATTTTGGAGCGGGCCTTCGGGGTACATACGAAGCCAAGCCAGTCCGGGCTGGGCTTGCTTTTGGAGGAAGTGATTATTTCCACTATATCACCGGTTTTCAGTGTATGGGAAAGCGGGACCATCTTCCCGTTCACCTTGGCACCCACGCACCTGTGGCCCACCTCGGTATGTACATGATAGGCAAAGTCAACAGGAGTCGCCCCTCTCATCAATGACTTTATATCCCCGCCAGGTGTAAACACGTGGACCTCGTCGGAAAAAAGGTTCAGCTTTACGCTCTCCAAAAACTCACCAGGAGTATCCAACTCTCTGTTCGCTTCCAGCAGATTCTGTATCCAGGCATACGTCTTGCCCTCTTTGCCGGGAGCCTTGCCACCCTCCTTGTAACTCCAGTGGGCTGCTATTCCAGCCTTTGCAACAAGATCCATCTCCCGGGTCCGAATCTGAATCTCGATCCGTTCGCCAAACGGGCCGAATACTGTCGTGTGAAGCGACTGGTAAAAATTGGGCTTGGGCACCGCAATATAATCCTTGAACTTCTTGGCTATCGGCTTCCACATCGAGTGAATTATTCCAAGGGCTTCGTAGCATTGCGGGACAGTGTCCAGTATTATTCTAAACGCGATGATATCGTAAACCTCTTCAAGCGAAAGGTTTTGTCTTTTCATTTTCTGGTAAATACTGTAAAAGTGCTTGTGTCTTCCGAGCACCTCGGCTTTTAACCCGTTTTCCAGGAGCTTTTCCCGGATATAGTCCCTTACGGTTTCGATATATTTTTCGCGCTGGACATCGTCCGTGCGGATCCTGCTGCCGATAAAAGCGTACTCCTCGGGATACAGGATCTTAAAAGCGATATCCTCAAGCTCGTTTTTTATCCAGTATATACCGAGTCTGTGTGCTATGGGCGCATATATATCGAGTGTCTCCTGCGCAATGCTTTTCTGCTTTTCCTCCTTGTGAAACCTTATGGTCCGCATATTATGCAGCCTGTCTACCAGCTTTATAAGTATAACGCGGAGGTCATCCGCCATGGCCAGTATCATCTTTCTTATGCTCTCGGCCTGGCGGATTGTCTTTGAACCGGTGGGCAAAGTGCTTATCTTTGTCAACCCCCTTACTATATGCAGGACCTGCTCGCCGAAAAGCTCCCGGATTTCCTCCTCGGTTGCATTTGTATCCTCAAGGACATCATGCAGCAGGCCTGCCGCCACGCACACGCTGTCAAGTTTCATAGAGGCCAGGATCCCCGCAACTTCAAGAGGATGGGAAAGGTAGGGCTCACCGGAAAGCCGCATCTGCCCTTCATGCACCTTTGCCGAATATATGTAGGCACGCTCGACCAGGGTAGTGTCGGCATCAGGACTGTGTTCGAGCAGGGTCTCGATTATATCGTTTATGCGTATCATCAAAAATGTCAGGCCGGTTTAAGGCACTTGAGTCTGTTTATCACCCCGCACAGACAACATAATTTCACGATTTGTCTGTAGCGGGCATTGATCAGTAAGCCTTTGCAAACACAACCCTGCAAGGGCTTTCCTTGCCGCAGCAGATACAACGCCCTGGCCCATCTCCGGCAAGATTCCTGTCATAGGGGATACACCTTATCGTAACCGAAAGTTCGTCTTTTATCTTTTTCTCGCACTCAGGGGATCCGCACCAGTGGGACAGCGCAAATCCGCCATGGATCTCCGGCTGCTGCGGATTGGAAGGTGTGAAAAAGTCGTAGAACCCGTCGCGGGCATCTATGAAAACCGTATGGGCTTCCCTGAATTCCAGGGCTTTTTGGTATGTTTTATACTGAATATCATCGAGAATGTCCGTAACTGTATCCACAAACAGATCCGTGCCAACCGATTTCCTGTCGCGGTGGCTGGTGTCCCGCCTTCCCATGAACACCGCTCCTTTAGCCATATCTTTGGGCCCTATCTCGACTCTTATGGGTATTCCTTTTTTTATCCACTCCCAGCCCCTGGCGCCGCCGGTCTCCTTTGCATCTATCTCAACACCCAGTCGCCGGCCTGCATACTGTTTTTCGCGCAGCCGCGCGGCAAGATTTTCGACATACTCCATTACCGGCTGTCTGTCTGAATCTTTCCTGAAAATGGGCAAAAGAACAACGTGGGCGGGCGCTATTTTGGGTGGCATTACCATTCCGTCATCATCTGCGTGAGACATTATAAGACCGCCTATAAGCCTTGTCGAAACCCCCCACGAAGTTGTCCAGGCCAGCTCCATCCTTCCCCTCTCAGACTGGAACAGTATATTGGATGCTTTTGCAAAGTTCCGGCCCAGAAAATGGGAAGTCCCCGCCTGAAGAGCCTTCCTGTCCTGCATCATAGCCTCGATGCACATCGTTTCAACCGCACCGGGGAATCTTTCCGACTCACTTTTCCTGCCTTTTATAACCGGTATGGCCAGATAGTCCCTGGCAAGCGTTTCGTAAAGATCAAGCATGCGGCCGGCAAGAGCCATCGCCTCATCCGCTGATGCATGTACAGTATGGCCTTCCTGCCAAAGGAACTCGCTTGTCCTGAGAAAGATTCGCGTCCGCATCTCCCATCTTACCACGTTTGCCCACTGGTTTATCAAAACCGGCAGGTCACGATAACTTTTGACCCATCTGGAGAACGATTCCCCGATTATGGTTTCGGACGTTGGCCTTACAATAAGAGGCTCGGCCAGCTCTCCAGCCGGCACCAGCTTGCCGTCACTCTTTTCCAGCCTGTGATGTGTTACCACCGCGCACTCGGTTGCAAACCCTTCAACATGCTCGGCTTCCTTTTGCAAAAACTCCATCGGGATAAAAAGCGGGAAATAAGCGTTCTTCACGCCTTCTGCCTTGAACATTCCATCCAAAACATGGCGTATGTTCTCCCATACTTCGTATCCCCACGGTTTTATGACCATGCAGCCCCTTACGGGTGAAGCTTCCGCAAGATCAGCGGCTTTAATCACCTGCTGATACCACTCTGAATAGTTTTCTTCCCGTGTAGGTTGAATCGCCCTGGTTTCCGATTTTCCCATTTGCAGCCCTTCCGGTCACTTATTATGTTCTTTATGCCATTCCTTTTCAACAGCGTCCATTTCCATCAAAAGCGCTTCGGCCAACTGTTCCTGCTTAACTGTCCTGACAATCTCCCCTTTTTTGAAAAGAACCCCCTTCCCTGCTCCGCCGGCTATTCCGAGATCGGCGTCTTTAGCCTCTCCGGGCCCGTTTACAACACACCCCATAACCGCCACTTTGATCGGGGCCTTCATTTTCAAGGCATGCTGTTCAACCTTGTCAAGAATTGCAAAAAGATCCACTCCGCACCTGCCACAGGTGGGGCATGATATTATCTCAGGCCCGACATTCCGGATACCAAGCGCCCTGAGTATCTCGAATCCGGCTCTCACCTCTTCTGCAGGATCCCTTGTGAGTGATACCCGTATAGTGTCACCAATACCCTCGGCAAGGAGCATTCCGATTCCAAGGGAAGACTTGACAAGTCCCGGGAAAAGGCCGCCCGCCTCGGTCACTCCGACGTGTAGCGGGTAATCGCACTCTTTTGCGATACGCCGGTATGCTTCAACGGTACGAAAAACATCCGACGCCTTTATGGAAATTTTCATATTGTAAAAACCGGCCCGCTCAAAAACAGTGATATATCTCAAAGCGCTTTCCACCATTGCATGCACAGTCGGCCCGCCATGTTTTTCCAGAAGGTCCCTTTCAACCGACCCGGAATTGACCCCTATACGAATCGGCGTCTCCCTCTTTGCAGCCGCATCTATCACCTTGAGTGTTTTTTTTTCACCCCCCATGTTCCCCGGATTTATGCGCAGGCCATCGACCCCCGACTCCAATGCAGCCACTGCAAGACGCCAGTTGAAATGAATATCTGCTATAAGGGGAATCGAGATGTTTTCCTTAATGTATGACAAGGCTTCTGCCGCCTTCCTGTCAGGCACGGCAACACGCACAATATCGCAGCCTGCTTCCTGAAGACGCACTATCTGCGCAACTGTAGCTTCTACATCAGAGGTGTCTGTCGTTGTCATCGATTGCACGGAGATCGGAGCGTCTCCCCCGATTTCTGTATTACCAACACGTATGGATCGTGATTTCCTGCGTTTTATTACAGTTCCCATGTTTCCGGCACCAATCAAAATGGATGGACAACAAACAAAACACACGCTTTTTAAGAAAATAACAGAGTGTTGCGCTATATTCAAGGGCCTGTGGATACCCAAAACCTTATAATCGGTTTTAATCAGTTTAAAAAAAACGCTGTTTTAAACGCCAGATCAACGATTTGGCCCCGAGCCGGTATTTTCATCTAAAAGCAGGGGCGATATGTTCTCACCGACACAATAAGACCGGTTGCCTTGCTACTCTGGCAGTTTTCTGGTAAGAGTTCTTGAGTCGGCAGCCGTAAAAACAGGTTGCAGCAGGCAATTATGAACGGATCATGTTTTTGGCACAACGCCTCGTGATAAAGCTGCATTATGCCAAAGTGTATCATAAACAAAAGATTATCCATAACCCGTATACATACCATGGCGGTATGCCTGCTTGCTTCTTTTGTGTTTATTGCCGGGGCAGATGCACGCACGGTAATTGATCAGACAGGCCGATCTGTTAATATCCCGGATTGTCCGGCAAGGGTAGTTGCTCTTGCTCCAAGCATAACCGAAATCATATACGCACTCGGACGGCAAGACATACTGAAAGGTGTGACACAATTCAGCGATTACCCGCCCGATGCCATGCGTCTTCCAAGGGTGGGGTCCTACGTACATCTTGACATTGAACGGATCGTAGCACTCAAGCCTGACCTGTGTATTGCAATAAAAGACGGCAATCCCAAGCAGGTTATAGACAGGCTGGAGGAGCTGGGAATACCTGTGTATGCTACATTCCCCACTGATCTTGCAACAACCATGGAAGCCATAGAACGGCTGGGGGTGATTCTCAATGCTCCAAAAGCGGCAGAAGATTTAGCGGCTGGCAGCGGCACCTTCATAAACGAGCTGATAACCCTTGCGGGTGGGAAAAACATAGCAGAAAAAAAAGGCCGGTATGTCAGCTTTTCACAGGAAGAGCTCATAAAGCTTTCCCCTGATATAGTAATAATAACAACCATGGCAAGGCACGGGGCATTTGACAAGGCGGAAGAACAGTGGAAACGGTGGCCAAATATACAGGCGGTGAAAAACGGCCGCATATACCTTATTGACTCAAACCTTGTAGACCGTCCAACTCCAAGGCTCATAGACGGCCTTGAACGGTTGGCCAGGCTGATCCACCCCGAACTCTTTACAGCTGATGCTGCTGGGAAGAAACAGTTATGAAACCGGCCTCCCCATCATCGCTGATACTGCGCATATGTCTAATCTCGATGTTATTGACGGTTATGCTGGTATGTGCATGGATTGCGGGGATTTCTGTTGGCTCATCAGACTGGAGCCTGAAGGAAATAATAAGGACGATAACATTTGCCCGGAATCCGGATCATGCTCTTTATTCCATAATATGGGATATACGCCTGCCCAGGGTAATTATGGCGGCCTTGTTGGGAGCTTCTCTGTCGGCCGGCGGACTTGTTTTTCAGGCATTGTTGCGCAATCCGCTTGCAGAACCATATATACTCGGGATATCAGGAGGAGCTGCCATAGGCGCGATTCTTGGAATAATGGCCGGGCTTGCTCCGTTTCCAGGGGTAAGCCTTACCGCGTTTACAGGAAGCGCCGCTTCCCTGCTGCTTATACTGCTGATGGCTTCGGGAAGCACCATACTGAAAAACGAATCACTGTTACTCTCAGGTGTAATGATAAACGCGTTCTGCTCTGCTATCATAATGTTTTTAATAACCATTACA
>MZGQ01000088.1 GCA_002085115.1 Desulfococcus sp. 4484_241 | reverse complement strand
GGCAGGTAAAAATTCCTATTCCCTGCTCCCTGGGCGATAAAAATTTCGTTAAACCATCCCCTGTTGCCGGGGCATACAAAGCGATGCCGCAAGAAAAGGCCTTTGTAGGGCGCAGCTTAGCCCCTGAAGCGTAATTGCGGCCTTTTATGTCATGGCAAACTCCGGGCTTTTCAAGCGTACTCCCGCGAACAATGACTACTCCATATGGCGTCTTACCTTTAACCATACTGCACCGTACTGCACCGGCATGAAAAACAACTTTGCCCGCCGTCTCATATAGCATCCAGCGCAACGTCTGCCAGTTCTGGTTTTGCGGCCAAGAGTCAAGAGCAGACCTGACCCCATTAAACCGCTGACCCCATTAAACCGTTTACAATCAATATGGCTCAACCGCACCCTATTGTTTGGCTGTTTTCTCTTTATTTTTCAGGGTGTTATGTAATATTTTTTTAAGCTCTGCCTGTACCCTTTCTGCTAAAAACATCTTCAATAAAGACTGATATGGAACATCTTTTTTATTGGCCAAAAGCTTCAATTCGTTCAAAAGATTTTCCGGTAATCTGAGCGAAATGGTCTTTAATGACGGTTTCAAATTCGGTAAAACAAGCCTCTTAGCACTATTCCAGTCTATATATTCTGTTGAATCGTGGGAGGACCAGAACTCCCTCTCCTGCTCTTCAGTTTTAAAGTTTGGTATATTTTTCTCTTTCATTGTATTTCCTCGTATATTTTTCTTTCCTTCTTACTCATATCTCTGGCTGAGATGACCCGAATCTTTTTATTTCTAATAGTAAAAACCACAAATAATTTTCGATTTAAATCAGTATGACCCAATGCATAAAATCGATCTTCCGTATCAGAATGTTTTTTATCAAAATGCATGATAAGAGGCTGATTGAAAAAGATTTGTTCGCACTCGCTGTTACTTACTTTGTGTTTAATCCAATTTTTGTTTTTATTACTCTCATCCCATTCAAAGCCTGTACATTCCAGAAGTAATTTTTTAAATCTTTCATCCATGTTTTAAGTATATTTATAAAATATACACAAATCAAGAAAAAATTCCCTGCAAATTCGTCTCGTGAAATAGCAAGGATTTTTTAGCCCAACGGCGGGGCTTTGCGGCAGGGGACCGAGTCCGCAACAGCCCCTGGTTGGGTGATTCTTATTTATTATGTTGCCAATCCAAGCTTCTTTTCGGCATCTTGATCTCGCAACCACACCGACTGAATATTTTCTGATTTTGCAGCACAGAACAAATTCTCATCATCAGTAATCAAAATTGTCTCCATCCCGATTCTTTTAGGGAAGGAGGCTTTAACTGAAAGTATTTGTAGCATATCTGACAAATCCAATTTATGGGAACGAATCAATTGTTCTGTCTTGTCATATACTTCACGATTAAATATTGGCTGATCATCAATTTGAATATTTTCGTCTATAATCATAGAGATCAAGTCTAAACAACATGTGGTATATGTTTCAATATCGCCGGGATTCTTTTTCAATAAATGCACCCTTTTAAAAACACGAAGTGCCTCAGCTATACATAAGTTTGTCGTATAAATTTGGGACTTCGCAGATATAAGGTTTCGGACAATGTCGATTCTTTTTTCTTGAATGAAAATTTTTATTAGGGCTGAAGCGTCGAGATAGTATGCTTTAAGTATTCCCATGAATATTTCCACCCAACGACACGCATAAGGGGGCGCAAAAGTGCGTTGCACTGACCTTGGAATTATTGACAGGTTACAAGCGGAGCAACCAACTTCAAAAAACCGCAGTGTTTTTGCGTCCCTTTAATGCGATTGTTCGCTGAAAATTTTGTAACTATCGATGATTAATATCTTTTTCTTGTTGTTTTAAATAATCCTCTATCCTCTTTAACATTCCTGAATCCTCGGAAGTAAGAACAATCGCATCGGGATCTTTAGGTTTCCTTTGTGAAACACGATTGTTAAAAAAATCACTTAATAAAATATTTTGAAGTTCAACTCGAATATCATAGAGGTAAGAAGCAATATCCCATGACACCTCCATAAATTCATTTACTTTTTGCCGTAATAAGTCTATTTCGTTGTCGTTTGGAATAAGAAGGTTTTCCGGTTTCTTAATACCATCATCTGATAATAGTAAATAAGGCATAATCTGTATGAATGGCATGTACTTGGTTCCTAATTCAGAAATTTTATTTACTAATATTTGTCGAAATAGAGGAATGTTGGGTGATACTATTTCATAGTTTTCTATCAATGATGCTGTCTTAAACAAATTAGATTGAACTTTTTTAAAATCACTATGGATTTGGTCAGGACTAAAAGGTGGTGGAATATATCTTGAACTATTATTAGTTTTTCGTTTGTCGTCTAATACCTCAATAAACATAGATAAGGTTGCGGCAATTCCTGTAGGATTTCCATCTTCTAAATGTGCAACAATTTGTTCATATATTTTAATTTTTAATTCATTTGTATATTTTTCTTTTTGAAGGTCTCTTTGCTTACGTAGTTGATGAGTAACTCCCCATATTGCACCAATTATTCCTAATAATTGGATTATGGTTCCCCAATTAAAGGATGGGTCGAAACAAAAAAAAGTCATCAATGAATTATATTGAATCTGTATTTCCCCAGCCTTTTCCGATTATCATGCTCCAAACCATTGTTGTCAACAAATGAATTGTCCATTTATTGTAGTTGGTTACGAAAAACATCCTTGCCAGTAATTCTATATTTTCTTATTGTTTGAATATTATATAGAATCTACATAACTGTTTGGAATAATTATCCATGTCCATTGCGGCTGCGGCCTTTTATCCCATGCAGTGCAGGCCAGGCCGCCGGGTGTCTTTCTCTTTTGGGCTGTCCAAAAAAAGAACAATAACAGGTTGTTATCAATCAAAAAGAGCGTTTTGGGGGTTTGTTTTGGGCAACAATGAAAGGATATAGCTGCTCCAGGGTGAAATGCAGAATCTTTGCCGTTACCCCCCAAACAACAACGTCATCCACGGGATACAGAAGTTCTCCCATGTCAGGGAACCTGCCGTGAAGCCCTTTTTCAACGTGGGTTTGGAAAATGGTTGAAAGCGGGATCTGTATTATACGGGAGATTTCGCTTCTGTCGTAGCGGACATCGTCCTTTTGGTTCCAGTATCCTGCAAAAGCCTCTATTACCTTGTTCCGGAGCGTCTGGAAATGGCCAAGCGATCCAAAGTACTCGACGTTTTCCCTGTTTATGTTGAGCTCTTCAGAAAGTTCCCGGATGGCCGCCTCAAGGGGGGTAGAGTCGTTTTCATCCACGTGTCCGCCCGGAAGGGCAACCTGGTTGCTCCATGGATACCCGTCACCGCGGTCAGCCTTGAGCACCGCCAGTATGCAGGTCTCTTTTTCGCCGAAAAAAAGCAGGGAAACAGCGGTACGGGTGTGGGGAAACTGCGGCTCGGGCGGGCCTTTAACATTTGACAGGGCGCAAAGGAGCTCTTTTTTTTCAAGTTTCATTTAATCGCTACTTGTACCCTTCGCTTGCGACAAAATCCAGCAGGTTCAGGAAGGTTTTTGGCGGAACATAACCCACCCGGCAGCCTATCTTGCTGCCGTCCTCTTCGAGGAACCATGCGGTTGGCAAGCCACGGACCATGTAGCTGCTGGCAAGACGGGTTTGCCTGTTTGAATTGACGCGGATCGGGACAAAGTTTTTGTTTAAGGCTTCTATGACCTTCCTGTCTGTCAGGGTGCCGGAATCCATCATTTTACAAAAACGGCAATTGTCTGTGAAAAAAAGCAGGTACACCTTTTTGTGCAGGGTTTTTGCACGGGTCCTGCTGCAAGGATATTCGTCATGCCTAAGGTTACAGCCGGAATAAGGGCCGCAGCCAATAGCCATTTATACAGACAATGCATAATCACCTCCCGGTAAGTGTGTGTCAGGACCGATGGTCAGCCCGTGATAAGGAGAAAGACTCCTATGCCGACCAGAAGAGCCCCGGCTGTTATATTTACATACTTTATAACACGGTTTGCCTTTCTTATAAACAGGAGCAGGGCATTTATGAAGACAGAAAGAACTATAAAGGGCAACGCAAGCCCGGCCGAGTAAAGGGAGAGCAGGAGCATTCCCCTTCCCACGGTTTCCTGGTTGCCTGCCACGACAAGGACCGAGCCCAGGATAGGGCCAACGCAGGGAGTCCATCCTGCAGCAAAGACCGCCCCGACCAGGAATGCCCCGATAATGCCCATGGAGCGGCCCTTTACATGGAAACGTTTCTCAGCACCCAGCCCTGGAATGGTGAAAAGTCCGGTCATGTGTATACCGAGAACTATTATCACCACCCCGCCGGCAATCCTGAGAAAGGACAGGTATTTTCCGATAAACGAGCCAACAAAGAAGGCCGTTGCGCCCATTGCAACAAAAACAGATGAAAACCCAAGCACATAGGCAATTGTTGAAACAAACACCTTTCTTCTGATCCCGGGACTGTCCGTCCGGGTCAGGTTTTCAAGGGAAAGCCCTGTAATGATTGTGAAATAGACGGGTATTAGTGGAAGCACACATGGGGAGAAAAAGGACAGAAGCCCGGCGGCAAACGCGGTTGCGTATGAAACGGTTTCGGCGTTAAACATTATTCGTTCCGCTTAACTCTGTTGATCTTTTGCATGCAGCGGTAATTGCCTCTGTAATGGTTTCTTCAAACCGGTTTTTCATCCGGTTTTTCATCATTACGCCAAGGGCAGCCTCGGTCGTGCCCCCGGGTGATGTTACCCTGCGGCGCAGCTCTTCGGGCGGATCATCGCTGTTTTCCATGAGCTTCACGGCGCCCTTCATGGTCTGAAGGGTAAGCGTGAAGGCGTCCTGGCCGGAAAGCCCGAGAGAAACCCCCGCTTTTACCATGCATTCCGCCATGTAAAAGATGTAGGCGGGCCCGGAACCGGAAAGAGCTGTAACCACGTCAAGAAACGATTCATCATCAAATTCCATGACCATGCCGATTGATGCCAGTATGGCGCGCGCGTCCGCCCTGTGACTCTCATCCGCGTGGCGGTTGGCAAACATTCCGCACATTGCGCACTGCACCAGTGCGGGTGTGTTCGGCATAACGCGTATGACAGGCAGTGGAACCTGCGGTGCAAGAAATTTTTCTATGTGTGCGGTCGTAACCCCGGCCGCGATTGATATGACAAGCCTGCCGGATCCGTTTTTGGCCTCAGGGGCACAGTCCGAGCGTATGCCATTTAGAACACTGTCCATCACCTGGGGTTTTACTGCCAGCACAACTATGTCGCAGGAATCAAAAACAGAGCAGTTGTCCTCTGTCGTGCCTATGCCAAACACGGTTTCAAGGTGGTTTCTGCGCTCCCTGCTGACGTCACTTGCACACAGGTTCTTTGCATTACAAGTGCCGGATTTTAACAGCCCGCCAATCATGGCTTCGGCCATGTTGCCTCCGCCTATAAACCCCACCTTTTTATTTTCTACAGACATGGCAGCCTCCTTTTACAGACAGCAAGAGAACAGGGCCCATATTGCAAATCCGTTTTACCTTTTTTGCACAGGAGCAGCGGATTAAATGTTCTGTTATGAGAGACAGTCCTTTGACACGGTTTCATCGAACGGCACCGGGTAACGGCCATCAAAACAGGCCTTGCAGAAATTGGCTTCAGGATGGTCAACACGGGTAGCCTCGAGCAGTCCGTCAAGAGAGAGATAGTACAGCGAATCAAGGCCAAGGTGCCGGGTCAGTTCCTCCACCTCCATCCTGGCAGCGATCAGTTCGCCCCGTGTTGAAAAATCTATGCCGTAATGGCATGGAAACCTGTGGGCCGGGCCGCTGACTCTCATGTGTATCTTCTTTACGCCCAGTTCCCTGAGGGCCTTCACCCTTGTTTTGATAGTGGTTCCACGTATTATCGAATCTTCGATGATGATTATTTCCTTGCCTTTGAGCACTCTTTTTATGGGGTTCAGCTTTACCCGCACCCCGAAATCCCGCATGCTTTGCGTGGGCTGGATGAAAGTCCTTCCCACATAGTGGTTCCGGATCATGGCCATTTCCATCGGGATTCCCGATTCTTCGGCATATCCCAGCGCCGCGTAGTTTCCGGAATCCGGAAAGGGCATGACCATGTCGGCGTCCACGGGCGCTTCCCTGGCGAGCTGCCTGCCGTGTTCTTTACGCACACTGTAAACGTCTCTGCCGAAAAATATGCTGTCCGGCCTGGCAAAATAGATATACTCGAAAATACAAAACGAAGAGCTTGTTTTTTCGTGAGGGTTGAAACTTCTTATCCCCTCGTCGTTTATTATGATGATCTCTCCCGGATCGAGCTCCCTGATAAAGGTCGCCTGAACAAGGTCCAGCGCACATGTTTCCGAGGCCAGCACGTAACTTCCGTTCAGCATCCCCAGGCACAGCGGCCTGAAACCGTGGGGGTCCCTCATGCCTATCAGTTCACCAAGGCCTGTCAGCATGACAAACGAATATGCCCCTTTAAGCCTCAGGACAGTTTCTTTTAGCGCCTGCTCAAATCCGTGCTTGAGGTTTTTTATGAACAGGTGCACCACCAGCTCGCTGTCCATGGTGGTCTGGAAGATAGAGCCGTCCTCTTCCATCTCTTTTTTCAGTTTGTAGGCGTTTACCAGGTTCCCGTTATGGGCAAGGGCGTATGTTTTTTTCCTGTGGGTGGCCACAAAAGGCTGGGCGTTTGTGAGCACCGAGTCGCCGGTGGTGGAGTAACGCACGTGGCCTATGGCACTGGTTCCCTCCAGCTGGTCCATAACTTCAGGGGTAAACACGTCTGGCACAAGCCCCATTCCCTTGTGCCATACAATAGACGCATCCCTGGCCGCCGCTATGCCCGCACTCTCCTGGCCCCTGTGCTGGAGCGCGTAAAGCCCGAAATATGTAATCCTGGCGGCCTCCGGGTGGTTGTGAATTCCAAATATGCCGCATGCCTCGCGTGGTTTTTCCGGTTTGTTCATGGCAGAAAATAGTGTTTTTGGATTGGTTTTACAGAAAGGCTCTGTTTTTTAAGCTCCATTATGGCGTTGCACATTGCATGCGCACCCTCTATTGTCGTGGCATAGGGAACCTGTCCGCCGAGGGTGGCGCGGCGGATTTTGTATCCATCTCTTTTCCTCTGTGATCCATGGGCCGAGCCCGTGTTTATAACAAGCTGGATCTCTCCTCCCAGTATGGCGTCAACCACGTGGGGCGTACCTTCCGAGACCTTGTTTATTCTGCGGTTTTCTATGTTTTTAGAACTCAGGAAGGCCGATGTTCCGCTGGTGGCTAAAATGGCAAACCCTGCTTCGCGCAGCCGGCCGGCTATTTTCACCACGTCCGGCTTGTCCTTGTCCTGAACACTTATGAACACGCTTCCTTCAACCGGCAGTTTCTGGCCTGCTCCAAGCTGTGCCTTGGCAAACGCTTCGCCGAAACAGCTGCCAATGCCCATAACCTCGCCCGTTGATTTCATTTCAGGGCCGAGCACGGTATCGACTCCGGGGAATCTGTTAAACGGAAAAACAGACTCCTTTACCGAAACATGATTCGTGCGCCATGCATCATCGGCAACGCCAAGCTGTGCAAGGGTTTTGCCAAGCATCACCTTGGTGGCTATCTTTGCCAGCGGCACGCCCGTGGCCTTGCTGACAAACGGGACGGTGCGGGAAGCCCTGGGATTTACCTCGATGATGTACAGGGTGTCATTTTTAACTGCGTATACATCCAGTTCAACCGCGTCTTCAAGGAATTTGTCCACCAGTATCGGGTGGTTCGGAGATGCTGTTATGGCTTTTTTTGAAAAGCTTACCAGCTCATCCTCGTTATACACGATTTTCATGGCCCTTCCGCCCAGCACGAAAGACGGCCTGACAATAACAGGATACCCGATTTCTCTTGCTGTCCTGGCGGCCTGTTCAACGTTTACGGCAGTGTCGTTTGGAGGCTGCACAAGACCGAGCTTTTTAAGCATGGCGGCAAAGAGCTTCCTGTCTTCTGTCCGGCTTATGCTCTCCGGCTGGGTTCCGATAATCTTTACGCCGTTTTTGTGAAGCTCCTCTGATATGTTGAGAGGGGTCTGCCCGCCGAACTGGACGATAACGCCATCGCACTGCTCTGTTTCAACTATGTGAAGCACATCCTCGGTTGTCAGCGGCTCGAAGTAGAGCTTGTCCGAAGTGTCGTAATCGGTGCTGACGGTTTCCGGGTTGCTGTTGACCATTATGCTTTCCACGCCCTCTTCCCTCAATGCAAAAGATGCATGGACGCAGCAGTAGTCAAACTCTATGCCCTGGCCTATGCGGTTAGGGCCTCCGCCCAAAACCACGACCTTTTTCCGCTCGGAAACCCTGGCCTCGTTTTCGGTTTCATAGGTGGAATAGTAATATGGGGTCGCGGCCGCAAACTCTGCGGCGCAGGTGTCAACCAGTTTGTAAACCGGTTTTATGCCGAAATCGTAACGTATCCTGCGTGCCTGCTTTTCCGTCCTCTTTGTTATTTGTGCTATCTGAACGTCGGAAAACCCGGTTTGTTTGGCCTTGCGTATCCTGTCGGGTGTCAGGTTGTCGCTGTTTTCGGCAAGCTCACGTTCAACATCCAGGATTTGCCGTATCTGTTCGATAAACCAGGGGTCGATTTTAGTATATTCGTGGATCTCTTCTATCCCGAGCCCTTTTTCAAGAGCGTAACGTATATAGAAGATTCGCTCGGAATTGGGCGTAACGAGTTTTTCTATGATATCGTCAACCGACAGGTTCTTCCTGTCTCCCCCATCCGCGCCCAGGCCGAAGCGGGATATCTCAAGAGAGCGAAGCCCTTTTTGCAGCGCCTCTTTGAATGTTCTGCCGATCGCCATTGTTTCGCCCACCGACTTCATGGACGTGGTAAGCGTGTCCTCTGTTTCAGGAAATTTTTCAAACGTCCATCTTGGGATCTTGACCACGCAATAGTCCAGAGTGGGCTCGAATGCGGCAACGGTTTCACCGGTTATATCGTTGGGCAGTTCGTCCAGGGTATAACCGACAGCGAGCTTTGCCGCAATTTTTGCTATTGGAAACCCGGTTGCCTTGGACGCCAGGGCCGAGCTTCTTGAAACCCTCGGGTTCATCTCAACAACCACCAGTTCACCATCAGCCGGGTTTACGGCAAACTGTACATTTGAGCCGCCTGTATCCACCCCGATCTCCCGCATGATGGCGATGGCTGCGTCCCTCATGACCTGGTATTCCCTGTCTGTCAGGGTCTGGACCGGCGCCACGGTGATGCTTTCACCCGTGTGTATTCCCATCGGGTCAAGATTCTCGATGGAGCACACAATGACGACATTGTCGTTCTTGTCGCGCATAACCTCGAGTTCGTATTCCTTCCACCCGACAACCGATTCCTCTATCATAACCTGCCCTATGAGGCTTGCGTCCAGCCCCGCGCCCACGAGGGAATCCAGCTCTTCGACCGTGCCTGCCACTCCGCCGCCTGTGCCGCCCAGCGTAAAGCTTGGCCTTACTATAACAGGCAGCCCCATATCCTCCACGATCTCGCGGGCCTGCGCGAGGCTTCTGGCTATTCCGCTTTTTGGAATGCGCAGGCCGATCTTTTCCATTGCCTTGCGGAACAGGTCCCGGTCCTCGGCCTTTTTTATAACATCAAGTGAAGCGCCTATCATCTCAACCGAGAACTTTTCAAGCACGCCCATCTCGGCAACCTCCACGGCCGTGTTCAGGCCGGTCTGGCCTCCAAGTGTGGGCAGTATGGCATCAGGCCTCTCCTTTTCAATGATCGAGGCAACGATCTCGGCGGTCACCGGTTCTATGTAGGTGGAATCGGCGAACTCGGGGTCTGTCATGATTGTGGCGGGATTGCTGTTTACAAGAACAACCGAATACCCCTCCTCCTTCAGCGCCTTGCATGCCTGCGTGCCTGAATAGTCGAACTCGCAAGCCTGGCTTATTATTATCGGCCCGGCGCCTATTATAAGAATCTTCTCGATATCTGTCCGTTTAGGCATCTGTTTCTTCTACGAGTTTTTTAAACCGTTCGAAAAGGTATTGAGCGTCATGGGGGCCTGGTGAGGCCTCCGGGTGGTACTGCACCGTGAACAGGGGAATCTCCCTGTGCCTGAACCCCTCAAGGGTGTTGTCGTTAAGGTTTATGTGGGTTATTTTGACATTCCCGGCTTCAAGGCTTTCAAGATCAACGGCAAACCCGTGGTTCTGGGATGTTATCTCCACCCGGCCTGTCTGAAGATCCTTCACGGGCTGGTTTATTCCGCGGTGGCCAAACTTCAGCTTGTATGTCCTGCCTCCAAGGGCCAGCCCTGCTATCTGGTTGCCAAGGCAGATGCCGAACATGGGCCTGTACCCCAGGAGCTCGCGGACCGTTTCCACGGCATATGTAACCGGAGCAGGATCACCCGGACCGTTTGACAAAAACACGCCATGGGGATTTATCTGTTTGACCTGGGCTGCGGTGGTAAAGGCCGGCACAACCAGCACTTCAAAACCGACCCTTTCCAGGTTCCTGAGAATGCTGTACTTTATGCCGTAATCAAACGCCACGACCCTGTAGCGTCCGCCGCCCGGAGTCCACACGGTTTCGTCCATGTCCGAAACCGGCTGCTTCAGGAAAACCGGCCGGCCGTTTTCCCATTTGTATGGGGTCTCTGTCGATACTTCTTTTACAAGATCCTGGCCCGCCATCCGGGGAAGGCTCCGTGCCTTGTGAACAAGCGCACTCGGATCGAGCACACGGGTGGAGATACAGGCCCGCATTGCGCCGGCGGTTCGTATGTGAAGAGTCAGCGCCCGTGTGTCAAGGTCTGTGATGCCCATTACGTTCTGTGATTTCAGGTAGTCGGCAAGCGTGCCTTCCGACCGGTAGTTGCTGGGAAAATCCTGGTACTCTCTTACAACAAAGCCGGCCACCTGTATCCTGTCGGACTCCACGTCCCGGCTGTTTACGCCGTAGTTCCCTATGAGCGGGTATGTCATGGCGACTATCTGGCCCCTGTATGACGGGTCGGTCAGCACCTCCTGGTATCCGGTCATGCCGGTGTTAAACACCATTTCACCGCCGGTCTCTCCATCGCCGGTGAAACTTCGGCATTCAAACGTTCGTCCGTCTTCCAGGGCAAGCAGCGCCTTCATTGATTTTCCTTATAGCCTCAGGGTTTTATAATTTTATTTCTCTGGCTTGGAGGCAGTTGCTTTTTACCCCAAGCAGCAGAAATAGTCAATATGGTAAAAAGCACCTATCCATATTCTTTTTGACTGTTATTATCGTGTCCTGTCTCATGGCTTTCCCCTGCACAGAGCCAGCATGAGACCTCGTGGTCATTTTGGCCCATGGTACGGTGATGCAGTTTCATTCATCGAAAATACCATGGCGTCGGTAAAACGGCTGCTTGCCCTTCCTGCGAGCATCTGGATAACCTCTCACCATATGGGCATAATAAAGGCCGGTGTGCAAGAGCTGGCAGAGCGCTATCTCGGGGTGATCCGGGAGAGAGAGGAGAAAATCGCCGACTTTTTGTCAAGGCCAAGAACCCTGGACGAGATTGCGGCTGCCTGAGCAAAACCACGGATAAGCAGATGCGATCTGAAAAGTTGGCAAAAAAGCGCCTTTTTTTGCTTTTGTCCTACCACATATAGTGATTATGCATAATTATACAACAATATGTATTAAATTATTAAAAAATATACAAAATTATCTTGACTAATGCATAATGTATAATGGTTAATGCTAATTAAGCTTAATTAAAAAAATTTATAAGACTTTCCAGGGGGGCGTTAAAATCAAAATCATAATCTGCAACTTTTATGTTTGGGAAAAAAAATGGGCAAAGCAAAGAGTCGTTTACACCAGATAAGGGAGTCACTTTTGCTCAGCAAGTCCGAGCTTGCAAGAAAAGCCAATGTGTCACCCATCACCATAGCCAGGATTGAGGCGGGCAAGCCATGCCGAATGGAGACGCAAAGGAAGATATTAAAGGCTCTGGGGTTTGAACTTTCTGAGCGTGACAAGGTCTTTGATTAGGGGTGTGCAATCATGCTTTTTGGTAAAAAAGATCATCTGGTTGGCCTGGACATAGGCTCCAGTGTTTTAAAGGTGGCGGAGGTCGCTGTCACATCCTCGGGCAGGAGCCTGCTGAGGTTCGGCTCACTTGAGGCTCCGCCTGGTGCTATTGTCGAGGAGGGCATAAAAGAAGCGGAGGCGGTGGCTAATGCCATAAAGGAGCTTTTCAGCCTCTATAATATAAAGGAAGACCGGGTTGCGATTTCCATAGGCGGCTATTCCGTTATCGTAAAGAAGATAAATGTTCAGACCATGAGCGAGGAGCAGCTTCAGGAGGTTATTTCCGTGGAGGCTGAGCAGTATATCCCCTTTGACATAGATAACGTAAACCTTGATTTTCAGATTCTTGGCGATAACGACCAGAATCCCAACCAGATGGATGTCATGCTTGTTGCCGCCAAGAAGGAGACGGTAAACGATTATCTGAACGTTTTGGATATAGCAGGGCTTACCCCTGTTATTATAGATGTCGATGCTTTTGCCCTTCAGAATATCTACGAGGTCAATTACGAGGCAGAGGAAAACTGCGTGGCCCTTATAGATATCGGCGCGAACAAAACATCCATGAGCATAATGAAGGGCAACCAGTCCCTGTTTATCAGGGACATCTCCTTTGGGTGCAACCAGATAAACCACCAGATCGCGGCCAAGATAGACTGCAGCCTTGAGGAGGCTGAAGAGCTCAAGTTAAGCGACAAGCAGGAGAAAATCCCTACTGATGACCTTAACAATATAATATCTTCGGTCATAGCCGACTGGACCACAGAGATCCGGCGCGCGCTTGATTTCTTCTATTCCACCTATTCCAACGATCACTTAAAATGCATATACCTTTCAGGCGGAGGCGCAAATATTCCCGAATTCAGACAGCTCCTTGCGTCCCAAACATCGTCGGAGGTCGAGATCTTAAATCCGTTCAACAATTTCGAAATAAAGGATGACAGGCTGGACATGAACTATCTCAAACAGATGGCGCCCCAGGCCGCTATCTGCATGGGAATCGCGATAAGACGGGTGGATGACAAATGATAAAGATAAACTTACTTCCCTACAGGGCTGCAAGGCGGAAGGAAAACATAAGAAGGCAGATCTCCATATTTCTGCTTTTCTTCCTCTTTTTGGCTACAGGCCTGATCTATTACCACACGGTTCTTTCCGGCAGGGTTGCCCTGGCAAAGAAAAAGCTGCAAGTCACCCAGGAGGAGCTTAAGACTTACCAGGCAAAAGTCAAACAGGTGGATGCCATAAAGGCCAAGCTTGCCATTTTGAACAAGAAGCTCGACGTAATGGCCAAGCTTACGCTTGATCGCAAAGCGGCAGCCGATCTTCTGCACGAAATAGCGCACCTTACCGTAAAGGGAAGGATGTGGATAACCAAGATCGAGGATAACGGGACCATGGTCGTTGTCAGTGGCATTGCCATGGACAACAAGACCGTTGCCACCTTCATGACACGCGCAGAGGCATCCCCGCTCTTTTCTTCCGTCGAGCTTGGCAATATAGTCCACGAAGAGATGCAGGGGCTCAAATTAAAACGTTTTGATATAAGGTGTATAAAGTCGGCATAGGATAAAAAGACATGAACAATCGTTTTGACAAGTATACAGATTCCATGAAGCCGCTGTTCGAGTTCGTGGGCAGGCTTACCATGGTCCAGCGCATGATTATCGTGGCGATTGTCTTTTCTCTTCTTATAGGCGGGTTTGTCCTTTTTTCCTATATGCCCAAGTACGAAGAGATAAGCAGGCTGGAAAAGGAGTATGACAAGGTTGCCTCCGAGCTTAAAACAGCAAAGAACAAGGCCAGCCAGCTTGACGCGCTTAAAAAGAAATGGAGCGACAAGGAGGATGAGTTCAAGGCGGTAATGGCGGCGCTTCCTGACAAAAAGGAGATACCGTCGCTTCTTGACGAGATATCAAAGGCCGGGAACGCTGCGGGGCTGGAGTTCAAGCGTTTCGTGCCACGGTCGGAGTCTGTCCGCGAGTTTTACGCCGAGATACCGGTTTCTGTCGAGGTCATTGGAAATTATTACAGTATAACGCTGTTTTTCGAGAATCTGTCAAAGATGAGCAGGATAGTGAATGTCCGGGACCTGAGGATCAGGCCTCTTGAAAAGGACAAGAACTCTCTTGCGGCCAGCTTTACCACGGTTACCTACAGGTTTTTGCAGCCGGAAGAGATGAAACATCGAAAAAAGAAAAAGAAGAAGAAATAGAAAATGATCCGTTCAAAGAGTAAAATTTTGCTGTCTTGTTTGTGTGTCTGCCTGCTGGTCTTTACCGGATGCAAGAAAGGTTCCGAGCCTGTCGGAAAAGAGAAAAAGGAGGGGGCCGTTGTACGGCAGAAGGTCAGGGTCCAGCATCCTGCAAAGGCTGTAAAGGCACCGCGGCCCGGGCAGCAGGACGGAAGAAAAGCGATCTGCATCGGAGCCCAAAACCGTTGAAAAAGCAGGGCAGGAGCCGGGCCGGGAAGAAGCGCCGGCTGAGCCGGGTACTGAGAAACAAGGTGAGGTAACAGGCAAGGAAGCGCCGGCGGCGGCGCCGGCCCCGGTTGCCGAAGAGAAGGCGGGTGCGAAAGTTTCAACCCCATCACCTGACGTGGCCGGGCAGGAAGCGGAAAGCAAGGGCGCTGCCGGCAAAGAAGAAGAAGCTCTGCAAGCGGGACAAAACGAAGAAAAGGAGACAGCTGTTGCCGTTGGTGAAGAATCGGGCCAGGTACAGGCAGAAACAGGAGAGAAATCCGGGGCCGTGGAGGATATAAAGATAGATCTTGGGGAACTTGCCGTCAATAAAGGAGAGGCAGGCCGGAAGGAAGAGGAAAATGCTCTTTTTAACCCCTTTATGCCGTTATTCCAGAAAGAGGCCAAGAACGATATGGCCTCTGTCGAATCTCCCGGCAGGAAACGCACTTTCCTGACGCCGCTTGAAAAAATAGGCCTGAGCCAGTTGCGGCTTACCGGTATTATCATGGCTGCCAGCGGCAACAGGGCCATTGTCGAGGATTCAACCGGCAAGGGTTATGTGATAAGAAAGGGAACATATATAGGCCTTAACTCCGGGGTGGTTGAAAAGATAGCAGAGGACCGGGTGATCGTCGTTGAAACAATCGGCGGACGAAGAGCCGTAACAGAATTAAAACTTCAGAAATCAGCTGGAGAATAGAGAACATGTATAGGACGAATAAACGGGGAACTGTTAAAAAAGGGTTGGCCCTTTTGCTTATGGGCATTATTTTACCTGCGCTGATTATGGCAGGATGCGCAACTTCTACAGCCGTAAAGCAGGAGGCGGGTGCCAAGGCCGCTGTTTCTGAAAGCGCCGTTGCCGGGGGGGAAGATACCGGCCAGGCCGGTATGATAACAGGTGTTTCTGTCAATGACACTCCGGAAGCGGTTGTAGTTTCAGTCAAAAGCACAGACAAGCTTGACTATTCAGTTGCTGAACCTCCCCTGGAACAATCCATAGTTCTATATTTTCCAGATGCAGGACTGGCTGCGGATTTTACCAAAACCACAGCCGAAAACACGCTTGTGGGCGATGTGACCTGTTCAGAGCTTATATCGGGCGGGCCCACAAAGGTGGTTATTCCGATGTTAAAGCCGGGCATCCCATATAATGTGCAGCGCGGTGATGACAACAGCATAAATGTTTTGTTTGCCAGGACCGGTGTTAAGCAGCAAACAGAGCAGGCCGCGCCTCCTGCTGTCTCAGGGGCCGAAAAAAAGGAGGAGAAGGCAACAGTTGCACAGGAGGAAACTGCAGAAGAAAGCGGCTCTGTTGTTTATGCAACCAGGCTTGAAAAGGTGGAGGTGACAGAGTCAGGAGAGGATCATGTTAACATTGCAGTAATGGCCGATGGGGTTATTACGGGCCAGAAGATGCTTGTGCTAAAGAGTCCTCCCCGCGTGGTTTTTGATATTCCGGGCATTCAGGCTGCAACCAGGTCCGAGCAGAGGATAGCCATTGATTCACCGGTCGCAAGCAGGGTCCGCTACTTTGCACATCCCGACCATCTGAGAGTGGTTGTTGACCTGAAAGACAGCAAATACCTGACCGAGGCCGGCGCAAGGCCGACAAGCAACGGTCTCTTGATCTACGTTGGCGAGCCTGCAGCCGGAGCCGGGACTCCTCAGCCCGAAGTGCCTGCTGTTGAAGCATCGAGCGCGGTAGCATCCGCTACTCCGTCCGCCACAGCGCCCCCCGAAACTCCTGCCGAGACTTCCAAGGCGGTAGCGACTGCCGCTCCGTCTGCCACAGCAGCCCCCGAAACTCCTGCCGGGACTACAGAGGCGGCAGAGCCTGCCGCACCGGTTGCCGAGGCCGAGGCCGAGGCTGCTGCTCCTGCTCCTGCCGCTGCAGAGCAGGAGTCAAAGGAAGCTGCTGAAAAAACCGTTGCAGCCATGCCTGTCAGGAAGAAGTATGAGAAACCGGCCCTTGTCAATAAAATCGATTTTATAGAGGGCGAGGATGGAAAATCGATACTCGAGATCGGCACGACCCATCCTGTTGATTACGAGGTTGTCAAGGTTGCAGACAGGAAGCTGTATCTTAAGCTGAATTCGGCCAATATCCTGAGTTTCCGCCAGCGCCCCCTTATAACAACGCGGTTTGACAGCGCGGTGGACCTTATTTTGCCGGTGCAGACCAGGAAGATGAAAGACAAAGGCTTTTCCATTGTCAATATAGATCTAAGGGAGGATGTTCCTTATACCACCGGGACAGATGAGAACGGCAAGCTTATACGCATAGAGTTTGCGGCGTCTTCCATCCCTCCCAATCCGGCCAAAAAGGTGGTGATCCCTACCGAGTATGCTGTTGAACAGCTGGTGCCGGAGGAGAAGGCCGGGGCCGAAAGCGGGGTTGCGGCCGCCGAACAAGCCGCACCTGCAGCCGAACAAGCCGCTCCGGCCGCAGAAGAGGCGGCTCAGCCTGAGGGCTCAGCAGCAGCGGCAGCGGAAGAAGGGGCTGCCGGCGGTACTGTTGCTCCGGCAGGAGAAACTGCGGCACAGGCTCCGGAGGCTGCTGTGGCACAGGCGCCTGTGGAGACCGGGACTGCGCAGGAGACCGCGCAGGCTGCCCCGGTCGCAGCAGCAGAACAGGAGACCGAGGCAAAGCCCGGCCTGCTTGCCATGCTGAACGAGAAAAAGAAATACACGGGAGAGCCCATTGCCCTTGATTTTTACAAGACCGATATACGTAACGTTATCCGTATTCTCAAGGATGTCAGCGGAAAGAACTTTGCAATAGACCAGGATGTTTCAGGAAGCGTGACCCTCAGTTTTGTCAACCCGGTTCCATGGGACCAGGTTCTTGATCTTGTACTGGAGATGAACGACCTTGGCAAGGTGGAGGAGAACGGGATCATCAGGATAGCCACCAAGGCAACATTGACAAAACAGAAGGAAGCTGAAAAGGAGGCGCTTGCCGCCCTGCAGGAACTGCAGAAGACACACGAGACGCTCACTCCGCTTGAGACCCGTTACTTTCCAATAAATTACGCCAACGCTTCCAAAGACGTGCTTCCGCATATAAAGGAGCTCCTTTCTGAAAGAGGGCACGCACAGGTGGATTCACGCACCAACCAGATAATAATGACAGATGTTCCTGAAAACCTGGAAAAAGCCAGGGAGATTATAGAGAGGATAGACAGGGTTACCCCACAGGTCATGATAAAGGCGAGGATCGTTGAAACAAGCAACACGTTTGCAAGGGAGTTCGGCACCGAGTGGGGCATGAGCAACAAGTCCAACGCCTATGGCATAAACATAGGCACCGACGGCGCTTACAGGAGCGAACTTGGCGGAACATACACCTATGATGTGGCACTAAACAGCCTGACAACGCCTGTTCAGAACATTATAGGGGTCATCAACACCGAAAGTGGTAACTCTTGACAACAAGACCGCCACCATATCCCAGGGCCTGGAATATCCCTACCTGAAACTGGACGACAGCGGCAACACCACCACAGAGTTCAAGGACATTGAACTCAAGCTGGATGTGACCCCGCATGTCACCCCGGACAACCGGATCTCGATGAAGATCAATATTACCAAAAACGATATAGGCGAGGTTATAAACGGGGAACAGTCCTTTAACACCAAGGAGGCGGACACCGAGCTTCTTGTAAATGACGGCGATACCGTTGTCATAGGCGGTATCATGAAGGAGAGGCAGAGCAAGGGCGGTAATCGGCGCCCTGTTCAGGTATACAACCAAGTCAAACGACAAAAACGAGCTGTTGATATTTATTACGCCCCAGATAGTAAGGCTTGATTAGCAATATGTTAGGAAAAAAGGCGGCTTGGGCTGCGGTTTTATCAAAAAACGGAGTGTTTTATTATGAAAAAAGCGTTTTTTTATTATGAAAAAAGCGTTTAACAACTGGATCTGGTTGTCATTTGCCATCATGGGAGTTGTCCTGTTTGCAGCAGGCTGCGGAAGCAGCGGGGGAGGAGGCGGAGGTGCGGCCACAGCCACGACCACAACTACGACCACGACCACAACACAGACAGAGGCCGAATCAAACCTGGCCGCCATAGGTCTGGTCGCCTCGCAAAGCTCCATAAATCCGAATGAAAGCACTACTCTTGAGGCCATGGCTTACAATGCCAGCGGCAACGGGATATCAGGCCAGGAGCTTGTGTTCACGGTTGACGACCCGACCCTTGGTTATGTTACTGAAACGGCCACCACAGGAGCGGACGGAACAGCCCAGGTCACATTCACGGCCCGTAGCAACCCCGGCACCGTTAATATAACCGCAATCGGGGGAGGGGTAAGCAGTTTACCAAGAGCCATAACGATTCTTGACCAGACATCCCCTGCAAACATAGCTCTTTCAGTCAATCCAAGCAGCATAAACGCGACAAAGACAGCAACCGTGACAGCAACTGTCACCGATAGCGGAGGATCCCCGGTTGACAACGGAACCACCGTATACTTTGAGGTGGAGAACTCCACTTATGGCACTATTACTCCTTCAGCGGTCACTAACACAGGAGTGGCCTCTGCCACCTTCACGGCATCCAGCAACCCGGGTACTGCAACGATAAATGTAAGCTCAGGGTCTGCAACGGCGTCCATAGATATCACCATCTCGCCCGTGGCCGCCGCATCCATAGAGTTTTTATCCGTATCCCAAAATCCTGTGGCCATAAGGGGATCCGGAGGTGTGGAATATTCCGTCATAGAGTTTTATGTCAAGGATATAAACGGCAACCCCGCGCAGGATGTTGACGTGCTGTTTACCATGACCGGGCCTGGCGGTTCGGAATATATAGAGGATGACGATGCAACCCCGTACGTTCAGACCGTAGGCACAACCAACGGCATTGCAAAGATAACCCTTCACAGCGGTTATGAGCCCGG
>MZGQ01000087.1 GCA_002085115.1 Desulfococcus sp. 4484_241 | reverse complement strand
CTGCCGCTTTTAACCGCCTGCGAGTATGGCCCAACTGCGGCCGGCGCCCTGTCTGTGGATAAAAAATCCATCTGCTGTTTTAAAACTACTTAAAGCGCTCAACAGCATCTTCAACAAGCTTGCGAATCTCATCAAGCCGTTCCTGGGACATGGCCTCAAAACGCATCACCAGAGCCGGCTGTGTGTTTGATGCCCGCACCAGCCCCCATCCGTCATCAAACAGAACCCTAACTCCATCTATGTCAACAACATCATAGCTGTTTTTAAAATAATCCGTGACCTTTCGCACCAGCTCAAACTTCCTGTCATCCGGGCACTCGACACGTATCTCCGGGGTTGTATAGGTCTTGGGAATATCGGCAAGAAGCTCGGATAACGGCTTTCCCGAATCGGCAATCAGTTCTAAAAGACGGCATGATGAGTATATGGCGTCATCGTATCCGAGATAACGGTCGGCAAAAAATATATGCCCGCTCATCTCGCCGGCCAGGGCTGCGTTTTCCTCCTTCATTTTGGCCTTTATAAGGGAATGGCCTGTCTTCCACATGATAGCCTTCCCGCCGTGTTTTTCAATGTCGTCATACATTGTCTTCGAGCACTTGACCTCCGACACAAAAACGGAACCCGGCTTACGCGACAGGATCTCCCTTGCAAACAATATTATCAGCCTGTCCCCGTAAACTATAGACCCGTTTTCGTCCACCACGCCTATACGATCCCCGTCGCCGTCATAACCTATACCGACATCCAGCTTGTTTTCTTTCACAAGCCTTATCAGGTCCTGCATGTTGGCAAGCACGGTGGGATCTGCCTCGTGGTTCGGAAAGGTGCCGTCCATGTCACAATATATATCATGCACCTCGCAGCCAAGGTCGGTCAAAAGAGGAACGGCAACCACGCCCGCGGTCCCGTTGCCGGCGTCGATACCGACCTTGAGTTTCCTTGAAATAGATATGTTGGATTTCACGTATTGCCTGTAAGGCGTCACAGGATCAGCATGGTCAAGGGAACCGTCTCCCCGGCGGAAATCTTTTTGCTCTATCATATCCTTCAGCTTCAGTATTTCCCTGCCGTAAATGGAGTCAGAGCCAAGGCACAGCTTAAACCCGTTATATTCAGGAGGATTATGGCTGGCTGTCACCATAACGCCGCCGCCGGTAGAAAAATGCCAGATTGAAAAGTAGAAAACCGGGGTAGGGCAAACTCCAAGATCCAAAACATCACAACCCGTGGAACGGAGCCCCTCGATAATCTTTGACGCATATGATTCCGATGTCACACGGCAGTCGCGCCCCACAGCAGCGAATGATTTGCCGTGATTTTGCAGATATGTGCCGGCTGCCTTGCCTATCAAAAGCACATCCTCCTCGGTTAAATCCGTACCGGCAACGCCTCTTATGTCATACTCCCTGAAAATTTTAGGATCCATTGGGACCTCCTGCAATTCAATCGATTCAGATATAATTCAATTTAATCATCAAAATCCAAGGGTCAAGGCGGCAAAAATCGCAATAATTCCCAGGGCGGCACAGTACGGCGCAAACAGGTAAAGCCCCCCGCGCCTGACAATCCCGATAAGGAACTTCAACGCCGCGTAGCCGACCACAAAGGCTGTCAGAGTCCCGGCCACAGTCGCACTATCCAGTTGAGCGCCGCCTGTAAAAAAGTCGCAGGCAGACAGGATCTCCGCCCCGATTATGGCAGGGATTGAAAGCAGAAAAGAGAACCGCGCTGCGGTCAAGCGGTCAAGCCCCAGGAACAGCCCGGCCGCAATAGTGGCCCCGGATCTTGAAATACCCGGGAAAACCGCTATTCCCTGCGCACACCCCACGGCAAGCGCCTCTGCAATGGAAAAATCACCGATCCCCCTGCCTCCGGCGTCCCTACCCCTGGTAAGCCAAAGCATCACACCCGTTACCAGCAGCATGGTTCCAACGAACAAAGAGGATGACAGCCAGGCTTCGAAATGTTTGATAACAAGACCGATGACGGCAGTAGGCACAGAACCCGCCACTATACATGCAAAAAGCTTCAACGCGTCCCTGTCCTCAACATTTCCACCCCTTGCCGCTCTCCAAAGCGACACGAACATCATGCCAATATCTTTGCGAAAAACGACAAACACGGCAAGCAGGGTGCCAACATGAAGGCTTACATCAAAAAAAAGCTCCGGCTCCTTTATGCCAAGAAGATGCTGGGACAAAACAAGATGGCCGGAACTGCTTACCGGCAAAAATTCGGTTAATCCCTGTATGGCGCCAAGCAAAACTCCATATGCAGGTTCCATGGCTGATCCTGTGAATCCTTTCCTGTCTTTGGAATGTCCGACGGTTTTATATCTTACTGTCCGTGCGCCTTGTGTTTGCGATATTCTGCCAATCTCTTTTCAATAAGTCTCTTGGGGAACTCGGGATGGGAAAGATAAGAGCCCGTGCCCTTCATGAAGTTTTCCAGGAGCCCCTGAAAAACGGTCTCCCTCTCCTTTTCGTCTATGAAGTTGCGCTCCCGCCTCTGCCGGAACTCAACGATCTCACCTATGGAGTTCTTTACATCATCAGCCAGCAAGCCTTCGGGTAAAAACGGTTTATCCGCCTGAAACGACGCCCTTGCGACAAACGCGACAAGCCACCTGTCACCGGCGACCTTTCTTGAAACATCAAATATTGCAAGCTCCACACCGTTTGAAAGTTTCACAGATTCAACAAGGCGCTCTTTGCCATTTACATGATCCATGCTTACTCCTCAACACTGCGCATTATATTGTCACACATGGACAACAGATATAACCATACATTATTTCAAAAACAAACCATCAAACAATTTTACCGCACAATCAGAAAAGCTCGAGCTGGACAGGGCCGGGTCTTTTTCTGTTTTTGGGTGTTATGTTTTCCTTAAGGCTCGCCTCGATTTCATCTATGAACCGAGAAACTTTCCGGCTCTCTGTCTTCCCGTAAACCGGCCTTTTCCCGGCCCATGTCAGAAACAGCTTCTGGCGCGCCCTTGTCATGGCCACGTAAAAAAGTCTTCTCTCCTCGCCTATGTCCGGAGCCTTGTCATCCGGCCTGTAAAATGGAATCAGCCCTTCCTCGCAACCTGCAACAAACACAACCGGGAACTCGAGCCCCTTTGCCGCGTGAATAGTCATGAGCATAACCTTGTCAATACCCGGCAGCAGGGCATCCTCGTCCGAGGCCAGAGCGACCTGTTCAAAAAAGGCCCGGCTGTCTGCGCCGGCAGCCTTTGCCACGTTTATGACCCGCTCAAAAGTTTCCGTCGCCTTTGCGTTGGCACGTACAACCGCACCGATCTCTGCGACAGTTTCGGCAAGGCAGGCCAGTTTCTCGTGAACCTGCATCTTTTCTGTCGAAACACGCGACTTCTCGATATTACAGGCAAGGCCGGCTATTTTGCGCTGATCGGCCTGGCCAAGGCCAGGGACCGGGAACCGCCGGACCGAGGAGAGTAGCCCGTCGACAGACAGGCCACGCTCTTTGCCCCACTGCATGAGAATGTCCAAAGCCTCAGAAATCCTTGCCCCGCAGAGCAGTTGCGCTACCCGTTCAAGATCTACGAGGCAGCCGCAGCCTTCTACCAGCCGAAGAAACGAAACCGCCTCTGCCACACCCTTTGCTGCAAACAGGCTCTCCTTGCTTACGACATGGCATGGTATGCCTGCCGATTCAAGAATATCGGCAAACGTCCAGGCCTGCCGTTTTGTACGAAACAGTACGGCAAAATCGGAAAAACCACGTGTTTCACCCGGCTCGCCGTAACCCGCCTTTTTGAAATCAACAGAATGAAATCCCAGCCCTCCAACCATTTCCTCTATGGTTTTGCCGACGAAAACAGCCTCACTCTTCTCTGACCCGAGTCCTGCAACCGTTACAGTCGGCGGACCGGCTATCTGTGAATATACCCGAACCCTTTCCGGGTTGTCCGTCTGCCTGCTTATAACCTGGTAAGACGCATCCAGTATGACGCTGGCAGACCGGTAATTCTTCTCAAGTGCAATAACTCCGGCATCCGGATAGTCAGCCATAAATCTGCCGAAATATGCAGGGCTCGCCCCCCTGAACCCGTATATGGCCTGGTCAGGGTCCCCAATTATGAAAACCTCCACCCCGGGGCCGGCAAGCGCCCGAACCAGACGGTACTGGGCATGGTTCAAATCCTGGAACTCATCGACAAGCAAAAACCGGAATCTGCCCTGCACAGACTTTCTGTAATCTTCATCTTGTTCCAACAGCTTTACAACATTGCATATCATGTCCTCGTAATCGCATGCACCGCAGGCTGCAAGCATATTCTGGTATCCCGCATACAGCCTGGAAAAAACGGACTGATCGATCCTGAGGGCTACAGCGGAAGGATCATCATCAGGCATAATCATGGCCTGCTTTGCGGCCGCTATCATATCCAGAAGTCCGGCAGCGTTTATGTTAAGCTCCATCCCCTCATCTTTTGCCTGCCTGATGACCTTGCCGGCCAATAGCTGCCGGTCATATTCGTCTATGACTACAGGTGCAGCCCCGCCCCTCTCCGTCAACAGCCTGAAACAGAATGCATGGAAAGTGGAAACAGTGGGTATATCCCCGCCTGGGCCAAGCATCTCTCCGAGCCTTTGTTCCATCTCTCTTGCGGCCCTGTTTGTAAAGGTTACGGCAAGGACAGATGACGGTTCGGCCCTGCCGGTCCTTACAAGATAAGCGATCCTGCAGGTCAGGGTCCTGGTTTTCCCTGAGCCGGGTCCTGCCACTATTGCAAGATGCCCGCCGGGGTGAGTCACAGCCGCAAGCTGCTGTTCGTTCAAGCCGCCTGTTACCGGATCGGCATCATTACCATTAGCGTCCGGTTCCTGTTGATCCTCAGGTACCTGGTCAAAAAGCGTAAGCTGTCTTGGCAAAGCTTTTGGTGCAGCTCTGTCCTTGCTGACAGAGGCAGAGGATGGCATCGTAAAAAGCTCTGCCTCGCCCCTGAGACGATCAAGGTCGCCTTCCCCGAAAATGGTTATCCGGCCGTATTCACCGTCATAACCGGCCACCGTGTTGACACGGCCTTCTCTCATCCTGGAAATTGCGATATCAAGAAAGGGGACCCCGCCATAACTCCGGATACGGTCAATTGGGACCTCGTAAAGAACTTCGAATTCCGGCCCCAGCCGTTCAAGAACCCTTCGGTAGGCCTGCTGTACCTTCTTGGATTTCCAGCCAACGCCGAGCAACTCCGAAATAATCTCGGGAAGAGGAATGATACTGCGAAACGGATGGTGCTGTTCAGGTTTCCGGCCATCCGGCCGGTCGGCAAGCTCCTCAACCCTGTAGAGCACTCCAAGAGTCAACGGTTTCCCGCATACAGGACATATACCCTTCATCTCTCTTGTCATGGCCGGTGTAAGCGCCACACCGCACGCCCTGTGGCCGTCATGGTGATACTTGCCCTCCTGCGGGAAAAACTCAAACGTGCCGCAGAACCGATCCGGATCTCCGGTTTTTATGGCCTTTACCATCGCCTGATAGGAAAGTTCGGTATCAAAGAGATTGGCCTCGCGTCCAAGGTTTGCCGGTGAATGAGCATCGGAATTTGAAACCAGTGTAAGTCCGTCTATTTCAGAAACCCTCCAGTTCATCGGCGGATCGGATGAAAGACCGGTTTCAAGCGCAAAAACATACGGGGCAAGATCCTCGAAACAATCACGAAGGGAATCAAATCCCGACTTGGAACCAAACAGCGAAAACCAGGGGGTCCACACGTGAGCGGGAATAAACAATGAATCTTCCGAAACCTCCAGGGCAATCTCAAGAAGGTTACGGGCGTCCATGCCCAGGATGGGCCTGCCGTCCGCCTTTATATTCCCCAAGGTATCGAGCCTTGAGTTAAACAGGGACACCTCCTCAAGCCCGGGCATAAAAACCAGGTTGTGGTTCTTCCTGACAGCCCCGTCTTTCTTGTATATGTTGCTTATCTCCGTAACCAGTGCAAACCTGACCGGCCTGCGGCATGACAGCGGAACCTGCTTGTCACACACTTTTTCAAGTTCTTCTGAAAGCCTGAAAAGGCCATCCTCGGCCGGAACAAGCTTTTCTTTTATTTCGGCAAACCACGCGGGATGGGTAAAATCTCCGGTGGCAACCACCGTAATCCCTTTCAGCTGGGCCCAGATGTAAACATTCTCCAGGTCCAGATTCCTGGCTGTTGCCCTTGAGTATTTTGAATGGATATGGAGATCCGCGATATAACGCATATTGGTCCTGTAACTTTAAACTTATTACGCAGGGAAAAGGCGCTCTATCTCAATCATTTTGCTCTTCAGCCATGTTCCCCCGCCAAACCCTCCGATCCGTCCGTCGGCAAGCACCACCCTGTGGCAGGGGATAAAAACCGGCAGATGATTTTTGGCAAGCGTATTTCCGACAAACCTGGCCCCACGCGGGATCCCGGCCATTAAAGCGACCTCGCCGTAGCTTCGCACCTTCCCGCGGGGAATGTCAAACACAGCCTTCAACACCCTCTGTTGGGCCTGTGTCATGTTGGCAAGGTCAAACCACTCCCAGTGCGGTTCTATATTTTTCCCTTCAAAATAATCACACAAAAGCTTTGCCGCCTCAAGCGCTACAGCCGGATGCGCTCCTCCGGGGGGCTCATCCTCCATGAAACCGTCATGGCATGTGCCTGGAAGAAAAACCCTTTTTATTGAAAAGGGAGGATAGGAATAAACCATCCTGCACGGCCCAAAGGCTGTATCTGTATCGACAAAACTTCTTTTATGCCAAGCCCCCCTGTCTTTCAAAACTCCTCCGCCAAGCCGCCCGAACCGGGCATTTCTCCCACAAACCCGCTTTAAACTGTCCAACCATGGAAGTCCGCAGGTATTCCTTTCATAAACTGCCGGGGTAAAAAATCAGGAATTATCGTAAAACCGCTCCTTTTCACTGTAGATACAGCCGCAATACTGCTGGCGGTACATGCCGAGCTCTTTCGATTTTTTTATTCCTTCCTTCCAGCCGTCCCTGAAATCCTCGTAATGAAACGGCACCCCTACAGATTTGCCC
>MZGQ01000086.1 GCA_002085115.1 Desulfococcus sp. 4484_241 | reverse complement strand
GAGCTGGATATTTGCAGCCTGGAAATTGCAAAAAGGGCAGGGGGGTTAACCATCAATTCCATACTCTTTCATTTTTGACAGCAGGGAAGGGTGGCTTATTTCAAGAAGCTTTGAAGCCTTTGTCCGGTTTCCGCCTGTTTTTGCAAGTGCTTTTTCTATAAGCTTTTTCTCGAAAAAACGCTGTGCCGCTTTTATGGAGTAGCCCTCAAAACCGAAAAGCCCATCATCGCTTTTCTCCGGTCCTTTGGATGTTTTTGCAAGTGCAGGCGGCAGGTCTTCACGGGTTATAAAATCGCCTTCGGCAAGAACAGCAGCGCGTTCTATAATGTTTTCAAGCTCTCTTACGTTCCCGGGCCAGGAATGATTCATGAGGCATGACATTGCAGATGGTGTAACGCCACGGATATTTTTGCTTAGTTTTTTGTTTGAATTGTCTATAAATATTTTAATTAAAAATGGAATATCTTCAATCCTGTTACGCAGAGGCGGCATCTTTATGTGAAGAACATTAAGACGGTAGAACAGATCTTCCCTGAACGTTCCCTTTGCAACCTCATCTTCCAGGTCTCTTGCTGTTGCCGCAATTATCCGTATATCAATCCGTTTTGTCTCTGAGCCTCCGACAGGTCGTATCTCTTTGTCCTGGATCAGACGCAAAAGCTTTACCTGCAGCGGTTGTGGCAGTTCGCCTATTTCATCTAAAAAGAGCGTTCCCCTGTGGGCTATTTCACACAGGCCTGTCCTGTTTTTGTCTGCTCCGGTGAATGCGCCTTTTACGTGTCCAAAAAGCTCGCTTTCAAGTAAATTGTCAGGTATTCCTGCACAATTTACGGTAATTATTGAATTATTACTTCTTTGGCTAGCACCTCTTTGCCGGTTCCGCTTTCGCCTGTGATAAGGACTGTTGTATCGTACCCCGCAACCTTTGAGGCCAGTTCAACCACCGATCTCATGGCCCTGCTTTTTGCTATAATACTGCCGAACGCATACGATTTTTCCATGTCGGCAATCTGCCGCCTGAGCCGTATGTTTTCTTTTTTCAGCCGCTCGCGCTCCATCGCCTTTTTTAGGGCAAGAAGCACCTCATCAGGCTTGAAAGGTTTTGATATGAAATCATAGGCTCCCAGTTTAAGCGCCTCTATTGCCGTATCCATAGTGGCGTATGCTGACATCATTATAACCGTGGAATCGGGGAATTTTTCATCTTTATGTTTTAAAAAAGCGATACCATCCATGCCGGGCATCTTTATATCGCACAATATAAAATCAAAACTGTTGCCATCCAAGATAGAAAGCGCCTCCATACCGTTTGAGGCGCTGTTCACGCAAAAGCCCTCTTCACCAAGCATGTCGCACAACATGTGGCGCATGTTTTCCTCATCATCAACGACAAGTATGCTGCACCGGAACTCTTCGTTTTTCATCTGCTGTCACGCCCTTATATTTAGGTTACGCCATCTTTTTCTGCCGCAGGCAGTCTGAGGATAATTGTGGTTCCTTTCCCAGGGCTGCTTTCCGCTTTTATTTCGCCTCCAAGCCCTTCCACTATCATAAAACACACCGAAAGGCCGAGTCCCGTTCCTTTGCCCGGCTCCTTGGTTGTAAAAAACGGATCAAAAATAAGGTTTAAATTCTTTTGCTCAATGCCGGGACCGTTGTCAGATATTGCCACCTTTATCCATCTGTTTTTTCTGTCAGAATTTTCATAATCGGTTTCGGTAAGAACAAAGATCCTTTTTTCATGGCCGGGGGGCAGGGTGGAGACAGCATCAATTGCGTTGATTAAAAGGTTTAAAACGACCTGCCTCAACCTGTCGGGAGGGGCCAGGACCCGGTCATCATCAGCTTTAAAACTATAATCAAACAGGATCTCTTTTACGCCCGGCTGCACGCCAAGCATGCGAACCGTTTCGGTTATGATATCCCTTAATGAAACCGCGCGGGCTTGCTCACAAGACGGCCTTGAAAAATCAAGGAGTTCTCTTATTATCGCATTTATCCGGTTTATCTCAGCCTCACAACGGCGGGAATAGTCTTCCCGTTTTTCCATGGGAAGGTCCGGTTTTTTCAGCATATTCAGATAACCAAGAACTATGCCTATCGGGTTGCCGATTTCATGAGCTATACCGGCTGACAGCCTGCCAACGGACGCGAGTTTTTCAGCCCTTATCAGCTCGTCTTGACGCGCCCTGATCTCCATGTTCGCTTTTTCAAGTTCTTCAAGTGATGCCTGCAGGCTGCGCCTGTCTTCGGAAATCCTTTTTAGCATCCGGTTAAGAGCGCTTGAAAGCTTCTGGAATTCGTTTTTGCTCCTGGAGTAGAAGATGTCAAGGCCATGTTCTTCATCCCTGTATGTTTCGGCCATCCGGACAAGCCTGTTAATCGGATTTACCGTCACCCTGCCTATGAGATATACCCCCATAAGCACCAGTATTATTGTGTTTATAATCGCATACCCCAAAATTACTGCCTGTGATTTTCTTTGCGAAGAGTAGAAATCCCCAAGGTCAAAAGCAAGCCCAAGGTATGGCGTGGCAGCCATATTTTGGGTATGGTTCACCGGGCCCGTCACCATAAGGTACCGGGGCCGGACAAGAAGAACACCCCATGTTTTACCGGCAAAACCGGTTAAAAACTGTTTCCGTGATGCGAGGCACCGTGTTGTCAGGTCAAGCAGCCGGGCATGCAGATCCGCATTTTCGCCGAATGCGTACAAAAGGGCCCCGTCCGGATCGGTTATTACCATTGATGTGGCCCCAGATGCCCGGAAAAGCCGTTGCAGTTTTGAGTCTGCAACAGATAGCGGCGTCGAGCCGTTTTTGTGTTGTAACAGCAAATCCGCAGTAACCGCAGCCATAATCCTGTGGCTGGTTGCCGTCAGACCTGCGAACCGGTTCTGGTCGGTGGAAAGAACGACAAAATCAAGGAGGATGGTTGCAACCAGAATCAGAGCCGCCAGGTTTATGGCTATAAACGTTCTCAGGCTTTTAGTGTTCACCGTTGTCTGTTCTCAGGCATGTAGGGGTAGCACATCCATCCACAATCAAATTTCAGTCTTTGGCAGGACGGATGTTTAACTTTAATTGCATTATTTAATTTATCACAGTCCACATCCAATCACAATCAAACTGCCTTTTTGGCCGGGTTTATTTGGTGGTTCATTATTTTAGCTGATAATAATTTGAATTTATTCTTACCAGAAAACGCCTTGTAATTTTGCCCGGCTGCGCTGCATGGGATAAAAAAAACCGCACTTGCACAACAATGGCGAAGTTGCTTTTGGTTTTTGATGGTTATTTTTATAACGTCTGATAAGATATATTATGTAAACTTTTAAAAATGGTCAATAAAAATAGGGGTTGAGGTAATCCGTGCGGCCTGGAGTTTGTTTGTACCATACCCTCTGGCCTTGCCCCTGTCCCTTTCCAATCCAGACCGGAATTACGAAGACTGGTCTTTGCCGTTATCGGTTTTAATTTTGTTCGGTTTTGTTTTTGTATTTTACAATAAGATCACGAAGTGCGGGAACCATGTAAACATCATCAATATTATTCATACCGCCAAGACACTCTGCCAGGTTTGCGGTTTTTTCGCGGATCGGAAGCCTCTTGTCCATCACAAACACCATCTGGTCGTTTACCCTGCACAATCCGCTTGAAACATGTATGCCGGCATTGCGAAGGTTGTGCTCCTTTACAGTGATGCCAAGCTTTTCAGCAAGGCTTTTAAGTTCATGGTAAAGCTGATCAGGTCTCATTTTAACGCCCTACTCTATAAACGAATTTAAACTTTTTCACTTTTAAGCCTGTCCCAGGTAAAAGCCAACAGCCAGCAGTCCTTTCTGGTGTTTTTATAGTAGGAACATCTTTGATTTGCAATAGATAAAACAGGTTACACCCGTGTCCTTCATCAGGCAGCCCTGATGCGTATCCATGAAAAAGCCATTTTCATATGTCATGCCTGTGTTATGCGGAAAACGGTGTAATACTTGAAACCTGCTTGAAAACTGTTATATTAAACAAATAAAAGGCATACTGGGGACGTAAAAAAAATCTATGTTCCTGAAAATACTATTTCACAACAAGAGGAGGATGAAAAATGGCTGAACCGCTCCATGCAAGGATGACTCAGACCCAGGCAATGGTAAACGGTTTTATACGAAGCGTTTACAACTGGATGGCGATTGGCCTTGCAATCACAGGCCTTGTGGCATATTACACTGCTCACAGTCCATCCCTGCTCAGTTTTATACTCGGGAACCAGGCCGTTTTCTTTGTCCTGATCATAGCCGAGCTCGGGATGGTTTTTTACCTTAGCGCGCGGATTCAGAAAATTGAAGCATCAACAGCCACAATCCTTTTTATGGTATACTCCCTGCTGAACGGTTTGACACTGTCTTTTATATTTATCGTTTACACGGCATCATCAATTGCCTCCACTTTTTTTATATGCGCTGCCACCTTTGGGGCTTGCAGCATCTATGGCATGGCAACAAAACGTGATCTGACAGGTGTCGGGCAATTTATGTTCATGGGACTTATAGGCATCATAATCGCATCAATAGTAAACATGTTTCTGCGCAGCCCCGGAATGAACGCAATAATAAACTACATCGGAGTGTTCGTCTTTGTGGGGCTTACCGCCTACGACACACAAAAGCTGAAACAGATGGCTCTTACCCAGCCTGAAGGACTTGATGCCGGTGTCGCAAGAAAAGGCGCGATCATGGGCGCCTTGGCACTGTACCTTGACTTTATCAACATGTTTATATTTTTGCTTCAGATCTTTGGCGGAAGGCGGGATTAAACCGGCAAACTCGGGATTTAAAAAGCATTGAAAAAGGGCGGCGATCACACGTCGTCCTTTTTGTTTTGAATAGCATCAGAACCGGTCTGCCAGGTTCAGCCAAATCAAAACCCGCGTCCACAAATAAAACTCTTTGCATAGAACAACACCACTTTATTATTATGGGAAAACAGCGGCCATGACAGATAAGGTTCAAGGAGAATATGTGTGAATAACAATCGTGGCAGGGGAAAATTCAGGCGACCGGCCCTTCTTGCCAGTGATGGTGAGGGCAATGTTTTTGAAATTCCCGGGCTTGAAATGGCCGGAAGACAGTGCCACAAGCTTGTCCTGCCAGAGGAGAAAGAGTTAATTCCCCTGCCCCACGGCAGTACCCTTTTCGAGCTTCCAGGCAGGATTCCTGTTGGATATGACCGCAAACGTAAGCGGTTCGTTTCAGTGCCGAAATACCACGGCAGGCCTGTAACAGGAGTGGCGGCATTCATGGCGCCGGCGTATTCCCATCTGCTTGTTTCAGCGTTTAAGATCATCGATCATTCGATAAAACTTCCGCTTTTTGCATACACCGCGGTGGGCTGGCAGGATGGCAGGTTCTGGGTGGCGGCAAAACGTGTTGACCCTGATATTCGTCAGGATTTGGCCGTAATGGATGAAAGGCTGATAGAGGCCGGGGCTGTGAAAACGGCCAAAAAATATAGTTCAAACCGTCTTGTGCAGCATCTTGTCAATAACTGCGTAAGGAGGTACCACTGCCCGGCGGCACAGAATTTTGTCCTTGGCCGCTGGGAATGCCCTGTGCCTACAAGCGTCAGCTGCAATGCCGGCTGTCTTGGGTGTATTTCCTGGCAGCCCAGGCAAAGCCGGGTGCCTGTTACCCAGGAGCGTATATCTTTTGTCCCGACTGTTGATGAGATAACGCAATTCACGGTTCCGCACCTCAAAAATGCACCACGCCCGATAATAAGCTTCGGACAGGGTTGTGAAGGCGAGCCCCTGCTTCAGGCACGCCTGATAGAAGCTGCCATATCCCGCATCAGGGAATCCACCCCGAGAGGCACTATTAACATCAACACCAACGCCAGTCTTCCGGATGCGGTTGACAAACTGTGCCGGGCCGGCCTTGACAGTATAAGGGTGAGCATGAACAGCGCCCAGAAACACCTGTACCATGCCTATTATTCTCCACGCGGCTATTGTTTCGAAGATGTTTTAAAATCGATGGAGGCCGCAAGACGCAACGGAAAATGGATCTCGATAAACTATTTTATATTTCCCGGTCTTACCGACAGCCCCGCCGAAACCGACGCCCTGGTTTCTATCCTGCAAAAATACCGGGTAAACTATATCCAGATGAGAAACCTCAACATAGATCCTGATTTGTATGTTGAAACACTGGGGCTGTCCCCTTCCCTTTCAGGTAAGCCATGCGGAATTCTCGAATGGCAGAAAAAAATAAAAAAGGCTGCTCCATGGATACGGTTCGGGTATTTCAACCCGCCAAAGGAGGATTGGGCAAAGGTATGATTTCGATGTGCGCCTAAAATCTTTTTAAACTTTCGAGTATTGGCTCAAGCTGTTTCCTGTGGGCAGGGTCTGCCATGATAACCGTAAGCCTGGAATTGTTTACACACCACTGCTTTGAGGAAATTTTCTTTCCCTCTTTGTACGCTTTCCTGTTTTCAGGGGGCCTCATATAAAGGAGCATGTCAACCATGTTCCCTGAAACACCGGCACGGTCAAGATCCTCTATGTATTGGTACAGCACCGTGTTTACGCTGACCGTAAGAGGAGACATCTCTGCGAACCCCTTGCCTGAGCATGTCAGGCTTGAAACCATCGCCCGGCAGGCAAAAGGCCTGTATTCATATATTGGGCAGTGGTTGTCCACAAGCAGCGGGCAGGCGCCCCATGCCGGGTCAGGGTCATCCTCCGGCGGCAAAGCTTCCCCGGCTTCATAGAGGTCTGCCACACGGTTAAAAGTCAGCCGTGGTATAAACCGGTTGCGGTTTTTCGCATTTTCAAGTTTCCCCCACAGCTCATCTTTGTTGGCAAGTCTGTCTATATGTTCAGCAATGATGCAGGCCTCAAGAGATGTTACGGCCACGTTAATCGTACAGCAGTCCGAACACCCCTGGCTGCACGCAAGCTCAAGTGTTGCGGTATGTTCATCGTGCAGTTTACACGCATCAATATACGCCAAGGACCGTTTTTCATACATTTGCAAACCTACCCGCCTTTCTTAATATATCGGTTCATGCGCCGTCCCAAAATCCGCGATCGGTTTTTGATGAAGTTGTCTTGACGGCCGCGGCTTTTTTTAAGATTCACGCTCCATCCGCAGACGCTGATTCTCCTTCTTCAATCGGCGGTTTTCGGCTTCTACTGCCCTTTCACCAAGAAGTTTGAAGGGGCTTATCGCGGGATCATAGTCTTCCAGACGTCGTCGCCTGGTCTCTTCGTCCAGAAGATTCCAGTCGGTGCTGTTAGCATGGGAATGGATCCGACAATCCAAGCCTCCGGGGACGGATATTCCGCATTGATCCGTCAATATGAACCGATCATGCATTTTCTCTTGGCCAGACAGTGATTCCCACAGGAAAACCCTGAATCGGTGCCCATCTGCCTCGATGAGCGGACGGAGTTTCTGTTCCCAATCGTCCAAGTAATCACCTATTTCTTTTCCTTCAGGCTTTTGATGTTTAAGTTCTGCATGGATATGAATTCGACCCTTGAGTCGCGCGTGCCCCCGCTGCCCCATGACGTTAGAACAGATGGTTACCGTATCAAAGTAACGTGACACTTGAGAACTCAGATATGGATCAACAAGTGTCAACGACTTTGCGTAGCGCAGGATAGGCGTAAGAGCAGCCCTGTACTTCGCATCTGTTTTTGTTAGTGTCAACGTTCGTCGTCGTCTTCCATCCCACTGGGGGGAATCAAGAGCTCCAAGAAATTCAACAAAAGCATCACACACTTGCCCGCATTCTTCCCTGATCATCTGGCTGAGAAAGATTGCATGGAAAGGGATGCGGCTATGGGAATCAAGAGCGAGCAT
>MZGQ01000085.1 GCA_002085115.1 Desulfococcus sp. 4484_241 | reverse complement strand
TAACAAAAAATGCTTATTTTACAAATATTTTTTTGGTAGTGTGGCTAATTCGTGAGGGTCTTATGCTTGCGGATGGCACAAAGGCCCGCCAGTGTTGGCTTTAGACCGGATGACAGGGACTATTTCTGAAACTCCTGTATAACATTTTCTCATGCGATTGGGACATTTCAGGGTTTTACCTGGAATTGGAGGAGCTGCTGTGTCCCCGGCTGAAACGTTGGAGTTCACGTAATACCGACATGGCTTTCCTATTATACCCCTTACAATCGGCAGCCTTCCTGAAAGCAGCGGCAGCCGCCCGGGTTTTGCCCTGCTGCCACCGGCAATACCCGAGCATCATCCACGGTTCACCCGATTCTGGCGAAAGGGATGCAATCTTCTGATAGACGGATGCGGCCTCCCTGTATTTTCCGTCAGAAACAAGCAGGTATCCCTTGATCCTGAGAAGTTCCCTGTCCTGGCCGTTTTCAAGCCCCCTGCTGACCCAGTCCGACGCACACTTAAAATCATGCAGGCGTATGCATGCCTGTGCGGCCTTGGCGGCTATTGCCGGGGAGATGCCGCTGTTTGCCGCCTGGCCGTAATAGCTGGCCGCGCTTGAAGGTATACCTACATAAAGTGACAAATCACCCGCCAGTTCGGCTTCTTCCCGTGACAGGCCGGTTTGGAATCCATAGACCGTGATATCGGCAAGGGCATGCCTGTAGTCTTCTTGCAGGATAAACAGCCATGCCCGCAGTTTCCACCAGACGGGTTCGGAAGGGTTCTCCTCGATCAGGCGGGCAACATAAGAGATCGCCTTCTTCTTCATACCAAGCCTGGCGTAGCATCGGACCAGTTCCTGCTGCCATGCCTGCCTTTCGCTTCCGTTCCCCGTGCCGGACAGCTCCTCCAAGTATGGCAACGCTTTTGCCGGCATATCCAAAATGAGGTACAGCCTGGCCAATGTCTCCTTCCAGGACGGCTCAAACTCTCCCGGCCGCTCTTTTCTCAAACGGTCAAAATAACCAAGCGCCTGCCTGTAGGAACCGCTCATCATGCTGCAAACAGCGGCATAATAAAGAGCATTGCCCTTTCCGTCCTTTGTTCCATAGGCTTTCACAAAGGCGTCTTCCGCTTTTTGGAAAAGGCCCATATCATAATAGCATTTGCCAAGGTTCATCCAGGCTGCTGTCAATTCCGGCTGCTTTTCAATCGCCAGCCGGTAGCACTCTATGGCCTTTTCTTTACTGCCCTGCGCAAGGTAGCAGTTACCAAGCACGAGATTCACCAAAGGATGGTTATACCCGGCTCTGTCGGCATCCGCGGGCGAAGCATCAGCCCCCTTTTGTTTAAACTCCTTTAAAAGAGAAATTGCGTCAGCAGCACGATTTTGTTCAAGCAATCCTGCGGCCCTGTTTATTACAACGGCTGCCTTGACCGGAATGCGGGCCTGCGCCGGTGCCGGAGAAAACAGGCCGGCGGCCGGTATGAGAAGAAAAAGAAAAGCTGTCACTGTCACACGCTTCACTGCCGATCCTCAAGTTTGAACCTTATGGTGGTAGTGGCCATTACAGTGACAGGCTCGCCCATTATGGTGCCGGGTTTGAAACGCCACCTTGAAACGCAACTTAGCACGCTTTTATCGAAAACTCCCGGCGGTTCCGCTTTGACGATTTCCAGGTCTTTTACCGCGCCATCAGGCCCGACCGTGAACCTCACCGTAACCCACCCCTCAATGCCTCGCATTTTGGCCGACATGGGATAAACCGGTGGAATGCGCGACACAGCCACAAGCGGAGAGTCCAGAGCCTCAACCCCGAAAATGTCTCCCGGCCCCGGGATCCGGGCCAGGCCGGTTGCAATGGGGATTGACGGCGGCTTGAAATTGTCCATGCTTAACCCCGGAACCATGGGAAATGCCGGTGCCGGCGCAGGGCGTGCCACTGCCATGGAAACCGGGGTTTTATGGAAATGTTCATGTTTCGTGCTCCCCATATCGGAAGGTTGAGGCGGCATGGACGGCAAAGTGCGGGCAGGAAGCTTTACAAGCGTAACCCTGTGTACGCGGTCCGGTTCATAATGAAACACGCCGGTCTGCTGGCTCATGAGCGAGAGGAAACCCGTCAGCACAAGATTGACAACTATCGACAAACCAACGGCAACCCACCATCCGTGCCGGTCTTTCATGAAAAGAACGCTTCCTGAAGATGTTGAGCGCATTTTAATCAGGGTTTCCCAGCGGTTTCGTCCAGACCGGCAGCCATGGAAACATTCCTGGCGCCTGCAAGCCTGCACGCGTCCATAACCTCTATCACCCTGCCGGTGTTGCTTCTTCTGTCCGCCACTATGAGCACGGCTGCGTCAGGATTCTCAACAAGGGCGCGTTCCACGTTGATCCGAACCGTTCTGCTGTCTATCTCGCGGTTTCCCATAAAAACACGGTTGTCCGCTGTGATCCCTATCATTATGCCGGTTTTCCCAAGGGCGGCAGCGGTAGATGCAACCGGCCTGTCCACATCCACGCCGGTCTGCTGCACAAAGCTTGTTGTCACCAGAAAAAAAATCAGCAGTATAAAAACAATATCTATGAGGGGAGCTATATTCAGTTCCACCTGTTGCCTGCCTGCCCGCCTTGCAGCCGATATGTTAAGCATGACGCATGTTCCTTTTACAGAAACCTTTTCAGATATATTGCCGCCGAAGCCACCCGCCTCTGCAGATTGGCCGCCCGTCTTGCCAGAAAACCGCTCATGTAAAGCCCGGGGATGGCAATCACAAGACCGGTCTGCGTAGTGATGAGCGCCGACGATATCCCGCCGGCCATGGCCCTCACGTTTCCGGCCCCGAAAACGGTTATGGCCTTGAATGTCATCATCATGCCCATGACCGTGCCCAAAAGGCCGAGAAGCGGTGCCGCTGCTGCAAGCACTTCTATAAGCCGCTGGTGACGATTCAGGGATGAGACTATCCGCATTACGGTTTCATCCAGGATAAAAGAATCCACAGACGGATCGCCCACCCTGCGGGAGAGAAACTCTCTCACCAGCAAAGCGTTTGCCCCCCTGCACCCGGCATCCGGCATACGGTTGGACAGTATAAGCTCACCGGCCTGTACCCGGGAAATACGCCCCCCGGCAAGAGTTCTCAGCAGAAGTGCCCTGCGTATGATCAGCACCCACATAACAAAAGAGACCCCAAAAAGCGGAATCATGACAACACCGCCGGAAGAGATGTATTCCCCGATGCGAAAAATAAAACCGGTTACCGTTTCCATCAGCCGTTTTTCCGTGATTTAAACACAATATTCACAAAAGAGACGGCCTTCTCCTCCATCTCGCTTACAATTGTATCGACCCTGCGCGTAAGCAATGTATGGCCGAACATCAGTGGTATGGCGGCGCAAAGCCCCAGCATGGTCGTTACAAGCGCTTCCGATATACCGCCTGACATCATCCGCGGATCGGTTGCGCCATAATAAGTCATCACCTGGAATGTATGAATCATCCCGGTGACGGTTCCAAGCAGGCCCAGCAGCGGAGCTATAGCGGCAAGAAGCCCCAGCGTCGAGAGGAATCTCTCCAGCCGTGGGATCTCGTTCAATATCGATTCCTGGAGAGAGTTTTCCATGTCTTCACGGCTCATATCACGGAACTCAAGTGCTGTTCCTATAACCTTTGGAACAGACTTCGGCGATTCCCTTTCGCACAAAGACCTGCATGAATCCCAGTCACCGGCTGACACCATCCTGCCGACCGAGGCCATAAACCTATCAGTATCGCATACCCTTTTTTTCAAAAAGAAGAACCTCTCACTTATTATGGCAAGCCCGATTACAAAGACTATTATTATAGGCCAAACCACCGGCCCTCCGCCAGAGACCTGCTCAAGGAACCCCGGCTTGTGGGCTATCTGCCGCAACACCCTGCCCTCCGAGATGTCAAGATAAAGTGCATCTGCTTTGCCTGAAAAGTAACGCCTGTTTCTCCAGGACACCCAAAACGAAGGTTCCCTGGAAAGGGCGAAAAACCGTCGGCCGGCCTTTGAATAAAGTGCATACCCGGTCTTTGTTTCAGTGCGGTAAAGGGCGGTAAGGTTACCCACCATCAAAAGGTCTGCCCCGACCTCCATGCCGCTGGGGTCGATAATTGCCCCCCTTTCCAGCCTGACTTCGCCGGATTTTTCAGCCTCGTCAAGAAGCAGGTCCACCATCTTTCCTATATCCTCCATGGATGGAAAGCTGTCAGACTCTGCAAGCCCCTTCAAAAAAGAGTTCCGGTTTTTGTCAAGTGCAGTCTGTGGGCTGCGATTGACAACCGCTTCAAGATCGCTTGCGTAGCTTCTCGTAAAAGCGGCAATCTCCTTTACAGGTCCGCCTGTCCTGTCATACTGCAGTTGAAGATCGGCCCTGCGGGCATCCAGCTGCTTGAGCCTCCTGTTTATTGCGGCTATGCGCGCCTTAAGCTCCTCGTTTTTGGCACCATCTCGACAGCCGTGCCTATCTCATGGTTCCACCCTGACGGGAGAGTGTTCCACTTTGAGCCTGCGACATTAAAATACCCGGCAACACGTCCATCGGGTGTGCAGCAAAACAGGGCGACCCTGCCCAGCCTGAACACATTGACAAGCATGTCACGGCCATCCAGAGATACCTTGTCCTGGTACACCTCACATGAGTTGCCATAATCCGCTTCCGCAAAAAGTGTTTCCATCATTCTTTTGAATGCGTCGTTCACCCCTTTTGAAGGATCATCCAGGGCTCGTTTGAACCGGTCAAGCCGTTCACGACGCTCTGTTGCAAGAAATGGAAGGTCGGATTGAACAAACTTGTAAACACGGTCATACACCGACACCAGAAACGGCCGAAGCTCTTGTGATATTTTAACAGAATCCGCAATACGTTTTTCAAGTGACCGGTTAAGCGATTCAAGTTTTTTTGCCCGGCCTGAAAGCTCTCCCAACCGCTCTTTTAACCTTTTGTTGTCACGCCCAAGCTCATCGTAGCGGGAGACAAGCCTTGCCTTTTCCTTTTCCCAGGCATCAATCTTTTTTTGTGTGTCCGCGCGAATGTCTATGGAATCTAAGACAGGCTTCTCTATCAAAGGCAAAGCCCTGTCCTCTCCAAACGCACCGGAAAACGGCGCCAAGCCTAACCACAGAACAAACGCCAGATATGTTACAGGCAGATGAAGGTGCGTCTTTCCCATTGGCCTTTTTCCCCTTTTTACATAAAAAATCCCGGGCCCAATAAACATTGCCCCGGGATTCCCTTTTCTATCCACGAAGTTTGTCCGACGCGCCTACTCCCATAGGCAAACGTCCGGTCACCAGGCAGGTCTTCTGACTCCCGGATCATCCTACTTGCCGCGCCTTCCCATTTCATTAAAATGAAACAGTGGCAATTTACGGCTTTCGTCCCCGGCTACAGCGGCGGGCCCGTTCCCGCTTTTAACGGGATTCCCTTTTTATGCCTCATGGCACCCGGCAACACCAGCGTTGTATGTATATTATATTTCAAATAGATAAGCATGGCTTAAATGTCAAGCCTTTTGTCCCGGGATAATGTATAGGACCGGTTCTGCTTGAAATTTTTGTCATACGTTGTAAGCTTTGCCCGTATTTTCAAAAAAAACTGTATTATGGAGGTCAGGATGAAAATTGCAATAACGGCAAAAGGCCCCGATCTTGACGCCGAGGTCGACCCCAGGTTTGGCCGCGCAGCCTGGATCATAATAGTGAACCCGTCCAGCCTCGAATTTGAGGCTATAGACAACTCAGCCAACGCCAATGCTTTTAAAGGGGCCGGTATCCAGGCTGCCACCCTGGTGCATGACAAAGGTGCAGAAGCACTGCTTACAGGCTTCTGCGGTCCGAACGCATTTAAGGTGTTGGAAAGCGCAGGTGTAAAAGTGGCAAATGACGTGACAGGCACTGTCAGGCAGGCTGTTGCCGCATTCAACGAGGGCCGGATCACTTTTACAGACAGGGCCAATGTCGAGGGACACTGGTAGACCGCATTACAGTTTCCAAAGCCTCCCGGGCCATAAAACTTCTGCAGCACGGCTTTACTCCACAGCCATTGCAGCATTTGAGCCTGTATGCCGATAAACAGGCGGCCGTGCAGACATTCCGCTCTCTGGCGTTGTTGCCAAAAAAAGTTATCGGTTTACATCAAACCTGTTTTAGGTTATGTTAACCGGCTATGTTAAAGTTCGGCTGCACAACCGGATCGTTCTTGTTTCTACGGTTTTAACAACAGATGAATTTATAAGGAGTCAAAAATGGGAAAAATGAAGACTGTCGACGGGAATACCGCCGCAGCCCATGTTGCATATGCTTTAAGTGAAGTGGCTGCAATTTATCCAATAACCCCATCCTCTCCTATCGGTGAGATCGCTGACGAGTGGGCGGCAAAAGGCAGGAAAAACGTCTTTGGACAGCCGCTTATGGTTCGCCAGCTGGAGTCCGAGGCCGGTGCGGCCGCATCGGTGCATGGTGCGCTTGCAGCAGGGGCCCTCACCTCCACGTTTACGGCCTCCCAGGGGCTTTTGCTGATGATACCGAACATGTACAAAATGGTCGGCGAACTTCTGCCAGGCGTGCTGCATGTCACGGCCCGATCGATTGCCGGCCATGCCCTTTCGATATTCGGCGATCACCAGGATGTCATGGCGGTACGGCAGACCGGGTGCTGCATGCTCGCATCCGCATCTGTGCAGGAGGTAATGGATCTCGGCCTTGTAGCCCACCTTTCCGCCATAGAATCGAGCCTTCCGTTTGTTCATTTTTTTGACGGATTCCGCACATCGCATGAGATCCAGAAAATTGAATTGATCGACTATGACGACATGGCAAAACTGGTCAACTACGATGCCGTGGACGCATTCCGCAAAAAAGCGGTTAACCCGGAACGCCCGAAAATAAGAGGAACAGCCCAGAACCCCGATATTTACTTCCAGGGAATAGAAGCCGCAAACCCCTACTACGAAAAAGTCCCTGCCATAGTTGATGCCTACATGAAGAAGGTGAGCGAACTTACCGGCCGTACATACAATCTTTTTGATTATACAGGTGCTCCGGACGCCGAAAACGTTATAATATCCATGGCATCCTCCTGTGAAACCATAGAAGAAACGGTAAACCACCTGGCTGAAAAAGGCGAAAAAATCGGCCTTGTCAAGGTGCGCCTCTACCGCCCATTCTCAATCGAACATTTTCTGGCCGCGGTGCCGGCATCGGCCAAATGCCTGACGGTGCTTGACAGGACCAAGGAAAAAGGGGCGCCCGGCGATCCCCTGTATCTGGATGTTTGCACGGCATACATGGAACGCCGCAAGTCCCCGGTTATCCTGGGCGGCAGGTACGGCTTAAGCTCAAAGGAGTTCACCCCGAGCATGGTCAAGGCCGTGTTCGACAACATGAAAAAAGAAATCCCAAAAAACCATTTCACGGTGGGAATAACCGACGATGTTACAGACACGTCTCTTGATGTTTCCGAAAAGATAGATACCGCGCCGGCAGGCGCAATACAGTGCAAGTTCTGGGGGCTTGGCTCGGACGGTACCGTAGGAGCCAACAAAAGCGCCATAAAAATCATAGGCGATCACACCGACATGTATGCCCAGGCGTACTTTGCCTATGATTCCAAAAAATCAGGCGGCTTGACAATATCCCACCTCCGTTTCGGCCAAAAGCCGATCCAGTCAACATATCTGATTGATTCGGCAGACTACATAGCGTGCCATAACCCGAGTTACGTAAACATGTACGACCTGCTGGAAGGGATCAAGCCGGGTGGAACATTTCTGCTCAACTCCAGCTGGACACTGGATCAGATGGAGACACGGCTCCCCGCCTCAATGCGTCGGACAATAGCGCAGAAAAAATTGAAGTTCTACAACATAGACGCGGTAAAAATAGCGGGAGAACTCGGCCTGGGCGGCAGGATAAACATGATAATGCAAACAGCTTTTTTCAAGCTTGCAAACGTAATCCCCATTGAGGACGCAGTCTCATATCTCAAGGAACAGATCCGGACAATGTTCGGCAAAAAGGGTGAAGAGATTGTAAAGATGAACTGTGATGCCGTTGACAAGGCATTGGAAAACATAGTTGAAATAAAGTATCCCGAGTCGTGGGCAGAGGCCGAAAAACAGCCTGAAAAAGATGAAGATGTCCCCGATTTTGTTAAAAACGTTATGCGGCCCATGCTTGCACAGCAGGGCGACAAGCTTCCTGTAAGCGCTTTCCCGCCCGACGGCATCTTTCCGGTAGGAACAACCAGGTATGAAAAGCGTGGCATTGCAATAAAGGTCCCGCGCTGGATGCCGGAAAACTGCATACAGTGCAACCAGTGTTCACTCGTATGCCCGCATGCGGCAATACGGCCTGCGCTTCTGACCCCTGAAGAGGTAAAAAACGCCCCTGAATCATTTGAAACTGTGGAAGCCAAGGGCAAGGGGCTCGAGGGCTATGCATTCAGAATGCAGATTAATCCGCTTGACTGCATGGGATGCGGGAGCTGTGCTTCGGTATGCCCGGCAAAAAACACTGCGCTGGAGATGGTGCCGCTGGAAACCGTAACCGGCACTGAAGTGGAAAACTACAGGTACTTTGAATCCCTGCCGATACGGGACAACATACTGGGCAGAACAACGCTGAAGGGCAGCCAGTTCGCACAGCCTCTGCTTGAGTTCTCAGGCGCTTGCGCAGGCTGCGGCGAAACTCCCTATGCAAAGCTGGCTACCCAGCTTTTCGGGGAACGGATGGTTATAGGGAATGCCACCGGATGTTCTTCCATCTGGGGCGGTTCCGCCCCCTCGTTTCCCTATTGTGCCAACAAGGACGGGTTCGGGCCGGCATGGGGCAACTCGCTGTTCGAGGACCCGGCTGAATTCACCTATGGAATGTTTTTAGGCCACCTGCAGCAGCGCCGCAAACTGGCTGAACTTGTTCAAAAGGCGCTTGACTCCGGAGTCGATCCGCAACTGCAGGAAGCGATGGCCGGGTGGCTTGACAACATCAAAGATCCTAAAGGATCGAGAGAGTACGGTGACCGCATTAAAACCCTGTTGGCCGGACGCACGGACGATCCGCTGCTTGCACAAATCCTTGACATGTCCTGGCTGTTTACAAAAAAATCATACTGGGTCTTTCTCGGTGACGGGGCGGCCTACGACATAGCCTTTGGCGGACTGGACCACATACTGGCAAGCGGTGAAGATATCAACGTGCTTGTATTCGATACCGAGGTATACTCCAACACCGGCGGGCAGTCCTCAAAAGCGACCCCGACCGGTTCAATAGCCAAGTTCGCCGCTTCCGGCAAAAAGACTCCAAAGAAAGATCTTGCTGCAATGGCCATGACCTACGGGTACGTGTACGTTGCCAGTATAGGCATGGGTGCAAACAAGCAGCAGACATTAAAGGCTATGGTAGAAGCCGAGTCATACGACGGTCCCTCGCTTATCCTGTGTTATGCGCCATGCATAAACCACGGCATAAAGAAAGGAATGGGCAGAAGCCAGGAGGAAACCAAGCTGGCGGTCGAATCGGGATACTGGCCTCTCTTCCGCTATAATCCGGCAGTTGCGGCCGAGGGCAAAAATCCGTTCACACTGGATTCCAAGGAGCCAAACGGCAAGCTAAGAGAGTTCCTGTCAGGCGAGGTAAGGTATGCGGCCCTTGAAAAGACATTTCCCGAAGAGGCAAAACGCCTGGTCGCCAAGCTGGAGACAGAATACGCACAGCGGTATGAAAGGCTGAAACGCCTCGCACAGGCCGAAGGGGTATAGAGGTATAACCAACCATCGATCCGACACAATATGATGCAATTCCGCCGGCACACATCCCTGCCGGCGGATTGCTTTTGCCGATGTTTTCTTTTCATATGCATCACCTGTGATGAAAACGGTTTAAACCGAAACGCTCCATTCAGGTTAGCCGGGGGAACATATTGAAAATATTATTGTCGGCCTTTACAAAAAACAGAAAAGCCGGAATCGTTCTAATTGTACTGGGAATTGGCCTATACTGTTCCCTCTTCCAGGGCTCCCGCGGGCTATGGGAAAGCGATGAGGGCCGGTATTCCAATATCGCCCTTCACATGCTTAACACAAAAAATTTTCTGCTTCCCATGTTTAATGACGACGTGATGCATTTTTCCAAGCCGCCGATGACCTACTGGGCTATCGCTGGCGGTATGGCCCTTTTGGGAAGAAACGAATGGGGCACCCGCATGCCAAACGCGGCAGCATTCTTTGCCACCATCCTGCTCATATTCGGACTGGCAAAAGTAACAGACCCGGATCGACCGTGGCTATCCCCCCTGGTATACGCGACATCCATCCTGCCCTTTGTGGCCGCAAATTATATTACAACTGACACCATTCTCACCCTGTGGGAAACCCTCGCAGTCTTTGGTTTTGTAAAGTGGTGGAATGAAAAAACGCATAAACATGGAGTGCTGTACCTGGATTTGATGTGGTTCGGCTTTGGCCTGGCCTTTCTCACAAAGGGGCCGCCTGGGCTTCTGCCACTTCTCCCGATAATGGTCTTCCTGGCGGTCAAGGATGGCAAATCATCGGTCAGGGCACTTTTCCCGGCATGCGGAATATTGCTGTTTTTTTCTATCGGACTCGGATGGTACTTAATTGTAGCGGCACGGTCAAAGGAGCTTATTCACTACTTTCTCGTGGATGAATTTATAAAACGCATCACAACCGTTGAATACCATCGCAATCCTGAATGGTACAAACCCTTCGTAATATATATACCGGCCATACTCATCGGAATCACTCCGTGGAACATTCCGTTAATCAGGGTTGCCCGCAAATTCAGGGCGAGACTCTTTTCTTTTTCATGGTACCGGGAAAAACTGGCCGCCGATCACTGGAATCTGTTTCTGGCCCTATGGATAGTGCTGCCTTTTACAATTTTTTTTCTAAGCAGATCCCGGCTGCTTCTCTACATCCTCCCTCTATTTGTGCCGATATCCCTTATCATATCACGGTCTATGAAAAGTATTCCCATTACGCGTAAACACGGATATTGCATTGCTATCTGGATTTTACTGCTTCTTTCGATAAAACATCTCGCCTGCTCATACCATTACGGAAGAAACAGCAGGGATCTTGCCGATGTCATAAGGGCAAACGTAAAAACCATTCCAAGTGAAGTCGTATTTGTTAACACAGACCCCTACTGGGGATTAAGCGTCTATCTCGGTTGTGAGGTGGAAAGGGCATCCACATTCAAAAATCCAGAAGACCCTACAATCGAACTCATGACCAAAGAACTCAGAGAAAACGAGGACAACACCTTGTATATATTTCCCACATTCGGAGAACCCGGTAAGCGAAAAATTTCGATGGAGCGTAAATCCCTTGTCATGCTGTACAGCAACGACCGATATAAAATTTTCAAGGAAACTTTAAACTGAAGTTCTGGTAAAAACCATCTTATTTTCGTTGTAAACCCTTGGCAGAACTGAATTTGGGTGTTTTTTTATTTAAATGAGTCAAGGCGAAAAAAGGGCAACCGCTTTGGCTGCCTTTGCCCCGGACCCTGTAAACTTTCAGCGCCGGTCTCCAAGAACCTGCAAAAACACATAAAAACC
>MZGQ01000084.1 GCA_002085115.1 Desulfococcus sp. 4484_241 | reverse complement strand
AAGATTAGGGCCTTGTCTATGTTTCCCTTTTTGAAGTAGACCCAGCCCAGACTGTCTGTGATATAACCGTCCTTTGGCTCGACGGCAAGAGCCCTTTCAATAAGAGACTGGGCCTCGTCCAGGTTTTTACCCATCTCGGCGTAGGTGTAGCCAAGGTAGTTCAGGGCGGACGCGTTTTTGGGATCTTTTTTTATGACAAGCTTCATCTGTTCTATGAGCCTGTCTTTCTGGCCCGCCTTGTCATATGCCACGCCCAGCCGGAACAGTATCTCAACGTTATCGGGATCCAGTTTGGACGCTTTGCCGTAAAGCTCTATAGCCTTTTTGTAGTTTTTTTCTTTTTCGTAAAGTTTGCCAAGCCGGAAAAGGTGAACCGCCTTGCCCGGCTCGTCCTTGATGCGGGCCTTGAGAATCTTTATGGCCTGGTCGGTTTTACCCAGTTCATCATAGAGAAGCGCCATCTGGAACCTTGCCCCGTCGTAAAGCGCAGAGCCTTTGGGAACCATGCCAAACGATTTTATCGCTCCGGTCTTGTCATTCTGGCGGTTCTGCACCATTCCCATGAGGTAGTTCAGTGCCGGGCTTTTTGGCGCTCCCTTGATCATGCCGGAAAGGATGAAGCGGGCCTTGGCGTATTGCCCTTTGTCTATGAACTCTCTGAACAGGTATTGGAGGCTGTCGGGGGCCTTTTCGCTTTTTTGCCCCATGGATTTTAATATTTTCAGAGCAGCGGCACGTTTGCCCGCGGACTCGTAGTATAGGGCCAGGTCAAAGGATGCCCTGGGGTTGTCTGGAAAGTCGCCAAGTATCCCTTTGTAAAGCCCGATTATCTTTTGCCTGTAGAAAGAACTTTTTTTATCGGTCCACCGAGGGGGCAGACGCAACGTCATGCCGGTTTTTAAAAGGTTTATGTCTTTTATCTCCGGGTTGGCAGCAGCTATTTGTTTTGCCAGGTGCTTGTTGTATCTCCCGTAGACCCTTTTGCATATGGAGTAAAGCGTGTCGTTGGCCTTTACTCTGACTGTTATGGGGGTGCCTTTTTCCATCAGTTTGTAAAGCTCCACCAGCGCAAACCGTGGCCCAATGGCCTCTTTATTCAACCCGATGCTTTTCTTGTAATCGGCTTCTGCCTGTTTTAGCATGCCCAGTCGTTTATGGGCGTTTCCAAGCAGGAAATATCCCTCCCACATGCCAGGAAACCGTTTGGTCATCTTTTGATATATCGAGGCTGCCTTGTCGGCATGGTTTTTGGCCATGTACAGGCTACCAAGCAAAATGTAGACGTTTTCACGGTCAGGATCGGTTTTAATAACTTTTTCATAGAGAACCGCTGCCTCGTCCTTTTTGCCTTCGTACCGATTTATGCCGGCAAGCATCATAAGAGCGTCAGCATCATCGGGATGCTCCAAAATCAGTTGTTTTATCAGTCTTTGGGCCCTGTTGATCTTTCTATCGTAAAGGAAAAGAACTGCGAGCTCTTTTTTAAGGTACGCCGATTTCGGATCGGCAGAGACAGCCTTTTCCATCCAGTCTATGGCGCTTTTCAGGTTTCCGTTCTGTCTGGCGATCTGCGCCCTGGTGAAAAAGTAATAACTGTTCCCTGCGGTTTGGCCCGGCTCGATCCTGCTGGCCGGTTGCTTAATCTTAGCTTTCGGGCTAAGGGCACATCCCGCAAACATAACCGAAAACAGGGATACGATTATCAGGGTTGTTTTTAGTTTTTTCATGGCTGTAAGTCGGTATGATTTTGTCCCAAACCTCATGGGAAAACAATACTGCTATTTGGCTTCCTCTGTATACTGGTCAAAGTCCGGGATCTTCTGTTTGAAAAACTCCTGCATCTTTTTAATAATGTTGGACTCAATCTGGCGGACCCGTTCCCTTGATATATTGTAACGTTCTCCTATCTCCTGAAGGGTCAGCGGTTCGTCTGTGAATATGCGGGTTTTGAAAATATCACGCTCCCTGGGTGTAAGAGTCTTTTCAAATTCTGACAGGTTTTCGGTTACCAGTTTTTTGAGCTGTCTGTCTCCCAGCAGGTCATCTACCGGTGCCCCGTCATCTATGTCAAGCAGTTCTCCCTTTTGAGTGTCTGAGTCGTGCGTGACCGGCTCGTCTATGGAAAGATCCCACATGTCCAGACGCTGCTCCATATTGACGACCTCCTTTTGGGGAACTCCAAGTCTTTCGGCAAGCAGCTTTGGCTTTGGATCAAACCCCTCGTTTATAAGGGCCTGCTTCTCTTTTTTTAACTTGAAAAACAGTTTTCTCTGGTGTTGCGTTGTTCCGATCTTCACAAGGCGCCAGTTATCCATGATGAATTTCAGAATATACGCCTTTATCCAGAACGAGGCATAGTAGGAAAACTTGACGTTTTTGTACGGGTCGAATTTCCGGACCGCATGCATCAGCCCTATATTTCCCTCCTGTATAAGGTCAAGCAGGTTTTGCATCCAGGTGCGCTGGAACTCCAGGGCGATTTTGACCACCAGCCTCAGGTTTGATGTGGCGAGTATGTAAGCAGCTTCCCTGTCCCCCTCCTGCACCCGTTTGGCAAGCTCTATCTCTTCATCTCTTGTGAGAAGACGGTATTTGGAGATCTCTTTAAGGTATCTCTGTAGAGGATCATATTTTACCAGGTTTTTACCCGCAGAGGGGACCAGGGCATTTTTGACCGGACCGGCCGGGTTTTTGCGCTGTGCGCCTGAATTTAACGGTTTGGTTTTTTTGTTTTTATCTGTCATGATATTTATGCTGTGCCCCTTGGCGTTGCGGGCAGGTTCCCAGGACGGCGTTGTTTTTGTTTTTATTCCGGTTTTGTGCCAGGTTGCATGTTTGTTAAGAAGGCTGATATGCACATCTTACGCACATCTGATATCCCAATAATATTTTAAGCCATCCTATCTTAAAAGATATATGCATACAAGGCTGTTTTTAACCGGTAATGGGAAACGGAATAAACATGGTACCTACTAACAAGAATATTTGTGATGCGAAGTGGATATTTGATGTTATTAAAGGAGTTGGCCGGGGAAGAGTTTGACTGCCGGACCTTAACTTTTTTGACGTGGCACAGTTTTTTGGATGGTTGAAAAGTTGTTCTCGACACAGACCCCCATGGTATGGTAATAACACGCTTTAGTTTTAATCGCGCCTGTAGCTCAGCTGGATAGAGCAACGGACTTCTAATCCGTAGGCCAGGGGTTCGAATCCCTTCAGGCGCGCCACAGATGTATATGAGGTTTTCGGTTCGCCGAAAACTTTACATATTTTTTTGCTCTGTCTTCTACCCAGAAGACAGCTTTCTGTCTGTTGTTTCCGGCGGGATCGAAATGGCCGGACAAAGGCTTTGCCCAATGGAGGAAAACAGGATATCGGTTCTTGTTGTTGATGACGAACCAGTTGCCTTGAAATCCCTGCAACGGATACTGGAGGCAGACGGTTATGATGTTCTTACCGCGGCAAACGGCGAAAAGGCGGTGGAACTGGTCGAATCGGGAAATTTTGCGGTCGTTGTCACAGACCTTCTGCTGGATGTTTTAAGCGGCCTTGATCTGCTTGAAAGGGTAAAGAACATATCGGCCGATACCGAGGTGATTCTCGTTACGGGGCATGGGTCAATCGATACCGCTATCGAGGCAACGAAAAAGGGGGCTTTTCATTACCTGCAGAAGCCGATCCGGCCCGGTGAGATCCGCAGCATTGTAAAACAGGCAGTGGAAAAGAGAACGCTTGCCCTGAGGGTCAGGGAGCTTGAAGCCGGCGAAGGACCGGCTTTTTCGTCCATAACAGGGAAAAGCCCGGCGATCGCACAGATAAAAAAGCTTATAAAGCGTATCGCCACTTCTGATTCAAACGTACTTATCACCGGGGAATCGGGGACCGGAAAGGAACTGGTCGCAAGAGCCATCCACGAGACAAGCCCCAGGCGCAATGGGAGATTCCTGGCCTTTAACTGCGCTTCCTTTACCGACGAACTTCTTGCAAATGAACTTTTCGGGCACGAGAAGGATGCATTTACGGGCGCCACCAGGAGTGCGCCGGGCCTTCTTGAAAGCGCTGACGGTGGCACCGTTTTTCTCGATGAGGTAGGGGATATGCCGGGCGCCATGCAGGCCAAGCTGCTCAGGGTAATACAGGAGAGGGAAGTTATAAGGGTAGGAGGCACAAAACCTGTGCCGGTTGATATAAGGATAATTGCCGCCACGAACAAGGATCTGAAGAAATTGTGCGAGGGGGGGTATTTCCGAAAGGACCTTTTTTTCAGGCTGAATGTTATTCCTGTGCACATGCCGAACCTTGCCGATCGTCGTGAGGATATTCCCATGCTTGCCTCTTACTTCCTCAGGCGTTATTGCAGAAAGATGAATAAAACCATTAATGGCTTCTCAGACGAGGCCCTTGGCATGCTTACAAGTTACGGGTATCCAGGCAACATACGTGAGCTTGAAAACATAGTTGAGCACGCTGTTTCGATGGCTTCCGGTCCGATCGTGCAGGTCGAAAATCTGCCTGAGGATCTGACAGAGTATGATGTTTATACGTTTCACAAGTCAGATGACAGGCTAAAATCGCTTGAGGAGGTGGAAAGGGAGTATATCAGGTGGGTCCTGGATCGTGTAGGAAACAGGAAAGCCGAAGCCGCCAGGGTGCTTGGCATAGATCGAACATCCCTATATCGCAAACTAAAGCGGTTCGAATTTAAAGAGTGATTTGTTGTATTATACAACAAAATTGGTTGCATAATACAACAAACTACTATCTTTTATTATTTCAGCCCATTAACAGCCCAATCAAACCTTTCATTAAAACTGATGTTGCATAATGCAACAGCAATTTCCTTTCGTTTTCCCACTTCTTGGCGGTATAATTACTTGAAATTAATAAATTATATTCAAAAAGTATCCTTTTGGCACCCAAATTGCTTTAGGGAGCAAACTGGTATCATGTCGCCAAAATGGGTCCTTCTTGTCCTGGAGGATGGAATGGTTCCTGAGGAAAGCTTATGTCATACGATTGGGCTTGCCAGGAGACTGGGCTGCTCGGTCTCTGTACTTATGCTGATGGAGGAGAATGTTTACGGTACTCCGGCAGGATATGAGCAGGGATGCAAAGATCTGGAACAGGCGCTTGACAGGATAAGGTCAGAGGGCCTGGACGTCCGGCACAGCCTTGAGCACGGCGAAAAGGCTTCCGGATTGCTGAAGCATATAGCTCTTATTCCATCGCTTTCCGCCCTTGTTTGGGGAGGGAAGGAAGATATTGCGTCGACTCGCAAAAAAAGGAAAGGCGATCACTGGTTTGAGAGGGTAAGGCCGGCCGTTCCCTGCCCGATTGTCAGTCCCAGGGTAAGAAAAACATGGCCGCAGGGGCTTGGCAGATGAGAATTCTATGACAAGCCGGGCATAAATCCGGGATGTAACGCAAAAATATAAATACATGAGGATTATAATCTTTAGAATAACTGTAAATAAAGTTATGGAGTCGCTATGGAATCTCTGACTATGGAAATGGTTCTTGTGATGAGCATGATAGGGCTTGCTATATTCCTTTTTATAGTGGAATGGGTCCGCGTTGACGTGGTTGCAATCATAATGATGGTTACACTGCCGCTGCTCCACCTGGTGTCACCCAAGGAGGCATTTATAGGACTTAGCAGTAACGCGGTTGTTTCGATCATAGCCGTTATAATAATCGGTGCAGGTCTTGACAGGACAGGCATTATCAACAAGCTGGTTGCACCTGTTTTACGCATAGCGGGAAACAGCGCATCAAGGATTATCGTAGCAATATCGGTCACAGTGGCCATTATTTCAAGTTTCATGCAAAACATAGGAGCAGCCGCTCTTTTTCTTCCGGCCATTCAGAGAATCGGTGAAAAACAGAAGATTCCTTTGAGCAGGCTCTTGATGCCCATAGGGTTCAGCGCCATACTTGGCGGGACGGTTACGCTGGTCGGCAGCAGTCCGCTTATTCTGTTAAACGATCTCCTTGCTCCGTTCGGGCTGGAGCCGTTCGGGCTGTTTGATGTTACGCCGATAGGCCTGGCCCTTGTTGCAAGCGGCATCGGATGTTTTATACTTTTGGGGAAATTTATACTTCCCGGGGGTGATGTGAATCCTGAGGGGGAGGATAACGCAGAGGATGATGTTGGTGGCAAAGAGAAGAGCGCGTTGGAGGAAGATGAGTACTACGAGCTGTCCACGCCTGATGATTTTACGCACTACCGTGATCCGTTGTTCGTAGAGGATCTGCGCAGACGTTATCTTGTAACCGTGCTGGCCATAACAGAGCCGCCTGATTTCAAGGTAGTGTCCCCTCCTCCTGACATGGAGGTTCGTTCCGGCATAGATCTCGTAGTGTGCGGCCGCAAAAAGGACGTTGTAAGGATGGTCGAGAACGAAGGCATGATACTCAAGGACAGGCTTGAGAAATATAGCGATACGATTAATCCTGTCAAATCCGGGAGGGTGGAAGCGGTTGTGGCGCCAAGGTCGTGGCTTGTCGGCAAGACGCTGAAGGATGTAAACCTGGAGGGTCGTTTCAATGTTACACCTGTAAGTTTATATCGACATGAGGAGAGTTACAGGGCCAGGCTGGACGACATTACGCTTCAGGTCGGGGATGTCATCACCATTCATGGCGCGTGGAAGAATCTGAAGAATCTGCAGAAGGAAGGCGGGCTTTTGTTCGGTCTTCCCTCCGACGTGGATTATATGCGTCCGGGTAAGGCTGCGTGGGCGGGTGCGTGGCTTGTCGTGGCGCTTGTAATGATAATGGGATTCAAGATACAGCTTTCCGTTTCACTTATGACAGGTGCCCTTGGCATGATTCTGACCGGAGTGCTTACAATAGATGAGGCTTACCAGTCGGTTGACTGGCGTACTATATTTCTCCTGGGCGGTCTGATTCCCCTTGGGATCGCCACCGAGAAAACGGGCACCGCCGCATGGATAGCCCATACTGTCCTTGGCCTTATGGGGGATGTTTCACCCATTGTTTTGCTGACGGTGATTGGGGTGTTGTCCACACTTTTCACACTTGTTATTTCCAATGTAGGAGCTACGGTGCTCCTGGTCCCCCTGGTGGTGAACATGGCCATGGCCGCCCATACCGATCCGCGCATGGCTGCTCTTGTGGTTGGCCTTGCGACGAGCAATTCGTTCATGCTCCCAACCCACCAGGTCAATGCCCTTTACATGGGGCCGGGTCATTACAGGACTATTGATTTTATAAAGGCCGGAGCACTGATAAGCATTGTTTTTATAGTGGTAATGATAGCAATGATTCGTCTTGTCTATGGAGTGTGAATTTTGGCCAAAAAAGCATTAGGTGTTTGCAATAAACGTTTACAGGAGGTTACATGGCAATTATCACAATATCCAGGGGATCTTTTTCCATGGGCAGGTTGGTCGCGGAAAAGGTTGCCGAACGTCTCGGTTATGACATAATAAGCCGTGAGATACTTCTCGAAGCAAGCAGGCATTTCAACATTCCGGAGATAAAGCTGGAAAAAGCGATCCATGACGCTCCCGGAATTTTAGAACGGTACCGGCATACAAAACAGGCATATATTGCCTATATCCGTTCGGCGCTTGTTGAGAGGGTCGTTAATGATAATGTGGTTTATCACGGGCTGGCAGGACACCTGCTGCTAAAAGGTATAGGCCATGTTTTGAAGGTGAGAATAAACGCGGATTTCGAAAAGCGTGTGGCATATGTGATGAACAGGGACGGTCTTTCAGAGGATGAGGCAAGGGCTCGTCTGGTGGAGGATGACAATCAGAGGCGCAAGTGGACCTACGAGCTTTACGGGCATGATCCATGGGACAGCGCCATGTATGACCTTACAATAAGGATTGACAGGCTGTCTATTGAAGAAGCGGTAGGGTTTATATGCAAAGCAGCGCAGAGTAGCGGGTTCACTGCATCTGAAAGAAGCAAGCAGAATCTGAAAGATCTTGCCCTGGCCTGCCATGTAAAGGCGGAACTGGTTGCTGATTTTCCCAATATAGGTGTGACATGTGAATACGGGAATGTTATTGTTTACTGCAAGGCCGGTGACCGAGGAGGAGCTAAACTTGGCAGGAGGCTTGACGAGCTCAAACGAAAGTTGGCCGGTATTTACAGTGTTGAGATGCATTCAGGCGTACCTGCCCCGCCTGATGCTGTATAAAGCACGGCAGTCGATCCGGGAAAACAGGTGGGCAGAACTTTTTCAGGGAGTGTCGCTGCTTAAACCGGATGCCGAATTCATATGGAGAGCAAGTGGGAGAGCATTAAATGTCTATAATTATAATTTCATCCGATTCTCGGAATGTGGAAGAGGAAATGGCGAAAAGGGTCGCCGATGCAAAGGGGTTTGACATCGTAGACTGCAGAGTGCTGGAAGATGTTGCCAAAGACTGCAACGTTGATCCTGGTATTCTCGAAAAGGCCCTGGAAAACACCCCATCGATTTTGAAAAAGATGCCTCAAGCCCGGTGGAGGTATTACCTGTCATGCATCGAGGCAGAAGTGCTTGAACGCCTTCGTCGTGATAATGTTGTATGCTGGGGCGTGGCGGCCCATCTTTATGTCATCGGTGTGTCACATGCAATGAAAGTCAGGCTTATTTCAGGTTCGGCTCGCCGTGCCGCGTCGATTGCAGAATTGCAGGGAACAAGTATGAATATTGCCCGGAAATGGGTGGATGACGAAGAAAAGAGGCGGAAAAAGTGGTCTTTATCGGCTTATGGGATTGATGAAACCAGCCCTTCAATATACGATTTGGTTATTAACCTTGACCAGATCGATCCTGACGAAGCGGTAGGCACCATTATAGAAGCCGTGGGGTACAGGAAGTTCAGACCGGTTACATATTCTGTCAAGTGTTTGTCTGACCTTGCAATCGCGGCAAGGGTCAGGGCGGAACTTTTACGCTCCATGAAGGATATCCGCGTGCAGGCACGGGACGGGACCGTAATTGTGTTTGTTAAGGGCTCAGGACGTGAAAAGGTGAAAAAGAGCAGGGCAATCAAGGAGATAGCCGGAAAGATCGATGGTGTCTCTTTCGTGGAGGTGCATGTAAAAAGGAATATTACCGATGCAGAAGGCATGGAGTCGCCGGATCGAAGCAGGTACCCGGGTTGGCCCGTTATAGGGAAAACCAGCCACGACGTCGACAAGGCCGCTAATTAACGGCCATCCATCATTGCTGGATGGGGCAGGGGAACGGTTTCGATTTTATAAACAAAAAGGAATCTTTAATAAGAGCAAGGGAATCATATGGGTATACTGGAAAAGCTGTGGCCGGGTCGGGAAAAGCGCATTGGCGCAGGAGATATCCGTGTTCAAACCATTCGGTTCAGGAAACTCCTTGAGAATGCGAACGGTTTGCTTGGCCTTTTCGATGACGGGCATGAGAAGCTTGGCGGGGATTACATACTTGACAGCCATTATGTGGCTTCCCTTGTGGATGGTATAATTGAGAAACTTGGCATGATCGTTCATGACGGTTGTGTCCTGTCACCGGGGGACACCGAGACGCTTTACGCAAGGTACGATGAGCATAAGACTGTTGCCAACGGTTTTATAGCGCGCAGCAAAGAGAAGACTGCTGTCCCAAAGCCAACAGCCGGAAGCGGGAGTGAGCCTGAAGACCCTGTTGGCTTCCCGGAATACCGGCTGCTTGCCGATGTGCTGGAGTGGTGCAACGGTGAAACATCCGGGCGGACCGTTATGGACCTTGTAAAGCAGTCGGTTGTCCGTGGTTTGCAGGAACTTGACGAATTGGTGAGCCTGGAGGAGCGGAAGAAAAAAGGTGTTTTGCTGGAAGCACCCGGAGGTGGGGAGATCAGGGCGATAGAGCTGTGGGCAGGGAGCGAGGCTTTTATGCCGAGGCCTGCCCGGTTCGATGTCAATGAAAGCTTGCCGTTGAAACTCCTGCTGATGGGTGCCGGCGACAGCCCCGACGGCTCAGGGTCTCGCTGGACAGCACTTGTGGACAGGGATGAGTTGAGTTTAAGCTGCATGGATGAGGGGAAGATTTTTCGCATGGATGTCACGGCAAGCGGACACAGGAATTTGGATTATGTTTTTCTTTTTGCAGATAAAGGATGGGAGAAAAAGCATGACCTTCCGGGAGAATTCCGTATTGAGAGCACCGACAGGGGCATGCTTGCCTGGATGTTTGATGTTCCGGTAAAGGCGATCGAGGACAGTCTCATTACGATAGGCCGCACACTGTTTTGCGCAACTTCTTGATAATATTGTATCAATTGGGATATGGGCAACCTGTCGCGTAAAATGTTTGGGCAACGTTAGGCAAAGGAGCATATATCATGAGTGAAAAAAAACTTAGGATCATGGTGATAGACGATGAGAATATCGTGGGTAAAAGGCTTAAGCCCGCTCTTGAGAAATCAGGATACCTGGTCGAGACGTTCGAGGACGGCGAGACCGCCCTTGCGCGTTATGACGAGGAACCTTTCGATATAGTTGTCACAGATATACGAATGGAAAAGGTCGACGGTATCGAGGTGTTGGAAAAGATACTGGCCAAGTCTGACCGTACGAAGGTAATCATTATTACGGGGTATGCCACGGTGGAGGTGGCGAGAGAAGCCCTTTCAAAGGGAGCTTTCGATTTTATAGCCAAGCCGTTCAAGCCGGATGACCTGAGAACGATAATAAAAAGGGCTGCAAACGAGCTTCGTCAATAACTGTATATCCGCAGGAGGAAATATTGCCTACCGTATCTAAACATATCGAAAAAGAGAGTCATGACGCTGACAGCAGGTTCAGGTTTCGGTACGAGACGCTTCGGGCTGTGATAAACAGAAATGGAGAAGCACTGCGGATCATGAGCGACCTTGAAACCGACCTGAACTACATGCGGCACTATGATGAAAGGATAAAGATACCTGTCCGGAGGCTCATGACCGAAGTCCTTCTCATGGCTCAGGAGCTCAATCTTCTTGCTGCTGACCGTTACTCCGTGCTTCACGAGATTGTTTTCAGGCTTAGGGAGGAGACTGAGAGGCTGTTTGCCAGAGGGCCTGAGAGCGGTACGCATCCGGTTGCCCTGGTCATGGGCGGCGACACTGATCCCGATCCCGGGCTTGTCGGTGGAAAAGCAGCCGGCCTGTGGCGCCTTTCCAAGTGTTTCGGGGAGTCGGTGCCCCCTGGTTTTGTAATAACTACCGAGGGGTACAGGCTTATGCTGGAGCAGGGAGACCTGGCAAGGCGAATACGCATCCTGATGACAGATCTTGATGTGACATCCGATCCGGACCGTTTCAGCTCGATTACCGCGACCATACGCCGTTGGATACGTGAAGCTCCGGTACCGGGAAAAATTGAAAATGAGATACGTGAGCATGCTGTGCGTATTGCGTCCGGAGCTTCGGATACCTTGTGGGCAGTCAGGTCTTCGGCGGTCTGTGAGGATGGAAGCCATTCTTTTGCAGGACAGTTTGAAAGCGTGCTGCAGGTTGAGACAGACGATCTTGTCAAGGCATATAAAGAGGTTGTTGCAAGCAGGTTTGCTGACCGTGCCGTGTCCTACAGGCTGAATGTAGGTTGCCGTGAAGTGGATGCGTCCATGGCCGTTCTCTTCATGCCGATGGTTGATGCTGTTGCAGCCGGTGTTGTCTATACGACCGATACCGAAAAACCGGAATCCGGTACCATGCTGATAAACGCCGTGCCTGGCCTTGCCGACAGGATGGTCAGGGGAGAGTCTCAGGCCGACACCTTTGTCGTTGCAAGGACGCCGGAGCTGAGGGTGCAGGAGGTGATGCCTGCCGGAAGCGGCAAGACCGATTACATAAGTGCCGGTAAAATTTTGGAAATAGCAGGGATGGCAGTAAAGGCCGTAGAGTTTTTCGGTCATGAGCTTGACATGGAGTGGGCGGTTGACCGCCTGGGAAAGGTATGGATCCTTCAGGCGCGGCGGCTGGTAACTGCTTAACCATATTCCCTGGAAGGGCAGAAGGCCCGGTTTACTTTCTTGAAAAGGATAAAAGTGTGCTTGATGTGCCGGAGGGGGCAGTTGTCCTTTCAGAGGCTCCAAGGCTTGACATTGCCTTGATACTGCCCAGGATAGCGGCCCTGCTTGTGATGGAGGGTAATCCTGTAGGACATCTTGCCGCCCTTGCAAGGGAGTTTGCGATTCCATCTCTTTTCAGGCTGGGCGACAGGGCGCGTATGCTTGCGGGTAAAAACATACTCAGTGTCAATGCGACCAAACGGGCGGTTTACAGCGGCGTACGATGGCCCGGTATGAGGGAACGGGTCCTTGCAAGGATTGCCGCTGCCAGGGATCGGGGCAGGCCTTCCGGTCCGCTTTACGACCTTGTTTTCGGACTAAACCTTGTCGATCCGGATGCCCCTTCGTTCAAGGCCAGATACTGCAGATCGGTACATGACACCATCAGGTTTATACACGAGATGGCGGTGCGTTCCATGTTCGGGTTCGGGGACAGGCAGAGGAGGCGGCACCGTGAAACAGGCAGGGAACTGCTTACCGGTCTGCCCATAAAGTTTTACCTTATAGACCTTGACCGCTGCACCCCGGCCGGTTCTAAAAAGGTCGCTCCGGAGGATATCGGGAGCGTTCCTTTTCAGGCGTTGTGGCGCGGCCTTTCTGACGAGCGGCTGCCTTGGGCAGAGAGGTGGGAGCGTGAGATGAGGGGGATGCCCGGCGATTTCAAGGAAGCCGTTCTGGGCGGAGATATCGGGCCAAGGCGGGCCTCTGATGCCAACTACGTGATGGTGGCAAGGGATTATACTAATATAAACGCCAGAGTGGCATATCATTATGTCATGGTTGACGCTATGGTCGGCCCGGGGGCAGAGAACAACCATATCCATTTCAGGTTCAGGGGAGGCGGAGCCAGCGATGAGAACAGGGCAAGGCGCGCGCGGTTCCTGGAGTCGGTCCTGAGACAGTCAGGTTTCGGGGTGGACCGCAGGGGCGATCTGCTTGCCGCCTGGCTCAGGAGATATCCGGAAGATGATTCCAAAAAGGCCCTGGAACTGCTGGGCCGTCTTATGGTCTGCGCCAGGCAGCTTGACGTGGTGATGTCCAGGGACATTGACGTGGACCTGTATACTGCATATTTTCTTTCCGGCAGGTACGATATATTCTCCTGAAGTTGTTGTTTAAAGATAACCCTGGCGAAAGCTTTCTTTACAAGCAGGACTGCTTACAAAAATGAGCCATAACCACCAGAGAGAATCCGGGGAAGAGAGGGATGCAGTAGATGACCTGGAGAATATACCGCTCAGGAGCAGGCCTTCGATAAGTATCCGGGCAAGAATAGTCACATCCTTTTCTTTGTTTATCCTTTTCTGTTTTGCAATCACCTGCTGGTCCTACTGGATTTTATCCGAGATGGAAAAGAAAATAGAGTTTCTTGAGATAGTCGGGAAATACATGGTGGAGATCCAGCAGGCCAGGCGCTTTGAAAAAAACTATCTTCTCTATGGCACAAACCTTGATGATGCCCTCATGCATCTTGGCACGGCTGATACAATTCTCAAGAGGCACAGCAGGACCATAAGGCATATTCTCGGGGCTCAACATTTAAAAACGATCATGGAAAACCTGTCGGAGTACAGGAAACAGCTTGAGATGGTTGGCAGGACAGAAAGGGAAGCCGCAATACAATCCCTTGAACCCAAGCTCAGGGAGTATGGCGGACAGATGGTCTCTTTTGCGGATGAGATAGTGAAAAAGGAGCAGAAGGATGTGGCAAGAATGCTTCTTCTGGCAAAAAGGGGACCGATTTTTTTTGTGTTTGTGCTGATTGTCATGATGTTTTTCGTGGGCAACGCCCTTATACGGCAGCTCATGATGGCCTTGAAACGGTTCATGGACTACACCAAACGTATCGGCGAGGGGGATTTTTCTCCGATCATGCCTGCGCGTAAATACAGGGATGAATTCACCAGCCTGGCGGAAGCCTTCAACAGGATGATAAGGGAACTGAACCACAGGCAGGAGGTCCTTATTGAATCCCACAAACTAAGGGCCATAGGCACCCTCGTGGCCGGTGTGGCCCACGAACTCAACAACCCGTTGAACAACTCGCTTTTGACCGCTTCGCTGCTTAAGGAGGATTTTCACACTCTTACCGACGAGGAGAAGATGGAGATGATAGACGATCTTATAAGCGAGACCGAGCGGTCGCAGAGCATAGTAAAGAGGCTGCTTGATTTTGCAAGGGAAAGCAAGACCAGCATAAAGTCACTCGATCTTGTGGAGATTGTAAATGAATCGATACGCCTCGTCGGTAATCAGATCAAGCTTGCAAAAATAAGGCTTGATGTGGATTTCGAGGAGAATCTTCCGCGCATACACGGCGACGAGCAGATGTTAAAGCAGGTGTTTGTCAATCTTCTTTTAAACGCAATCGATGCCGCAGACAAGAGGGGCAGGGTGCAGATATCGGTCAGGAAGGATCCGGAGTCGAACTATCTGCTGGTCACTGTAAAAGACAACGGTCCGGGCATACCTGAACACCTGCAGTCCCGTATATTCGAACCCTTCTTTACCACAAAGGCCCAGGGGAAGGGGACCGGCCTTGGGCTTTCGGTGTCGCAAGGCATTGTCCGCAAGCTGGGCGGCTATATACGTCTGGATGAAAGTACCCAGGATGGCACGTCGTTTACAGTATCGTTGCCCATAACCTATTCACCGTCAGAGATCATGTCACGGTAGATTGGCCGGCAACACCTTCCTACTATTTGTTCTTTCCCCCTCAAAACCGGTTTACAAGCAGTGCCATTGTGTGTATTTTTCACGTTTAAGCACGAGGCCGGTTTTTTGAAAGGAGCCATGCAAATTTACGGTTTCAAGACGTTTGCCGCAAGCAGGGGAAGATAATTATGGGAAGTTTCAAGGTACTTCTCGTGATGCCGAAGCATACCATGCGTTTTATGACGGTAGAGGTTCCTCTTGGCCCTCTCTATCTTGCATCGTTTTTGAAGCGGGAACTTGGCAGCCGTGTTGATGTAAGATTTGTCGATCTCAGGCTGTCCAGAAGGCCTCTTCACACACTTGCCGGAGCTCTTGATGGTTTCGGACCGGATCTTGTGGGGTTTTCTCTTTTTTCATCACAGGATTTTGCCGGCTGGAGACGGGACTATCTTTCGGTCGTAAGGCTGCATGCGCCAAATGCCAGGATAGTCATAGGCGGTCCCTACCCGTCAGCAAACCCGGAGCAGGCTGTTACAACCTGTTCCGGGGCACATTGCGCGGTGATGGGCGAGGGCGAGATGGTGTTTGCAAGGCTTGTGCGCGCCATGATGGAAGGGGATGATTTCCGGGCTCTTGACGGTGTGGCCTACATGGATAACGGCACCCCTGTTTGTAATCCCAGGGGACCTTTTATCGAGGACCTTGACATACTCCCGTTCCCCGATTACGGGCTGATCGATACAGAACGGTACCAGTCACCTTTTTTTGCAACCATGAATGGGGTGGTCGCGGAAAAGAGACACATACTGGTTATGAGTTCCAGGGGATGTCCTTTCCATTGTGCCTACTGTCACGACATTTTCGGCAAACGTGCGCGCGTAAGATCTGTTGAAAATTTCATGGCCGAAATACGCATGCTCTACGATAAATACGGGATAAGGGAGTTCCAGATCGTTGACGACATATTCAACCTTGACAGGAAGCGGATGCACGCCATACTGGAGGCTGTCATACAAAGCGGCATGAAGGTAAAGCTGTCATTCCCGAACGGGCTTCGTGGCGACCTGCTTACCCGCGAGGATATCCTTCTTTTAAAGAGGGCAGGGGCCTATATGATTACCTTTGCCGTTGAAAGCGCTTCCGTGCGAATACAGAAGCTGATAAAAAAGAATCTTGACATCGAAAAGGTGTCTGAAAATATCAGGTACGCACACGAGGCAGGCCTCATCACAAAGGGGTTTTTCATGCTGGGATTTCCTACTGAAACGGTTGAGGAGATAAAAAAGACCGTTTCCCTTGCCACGAGTCTGCCCCTTGATTTTGCAACCTTTTTTTCTGTTGCACCGTTTCCGGGTACCCGGCTTTATGAACTTGCCTTAAAGACCTGGCCGGACATGAGCAAGGCTTATGGATTTGATTTTTATCCGGACATCTCTGCATGGCAGGCAGCCACAGGCGTTAATTTAAAGGCTGTCGTGCGTATGGCTCACCTGAGGTTTTACCTGCCGCTCAGGATTGTTCGATCAATTTTTAAGGCTCCTTTAAAGTCCCGTATACTTTTGCAGGCGGGCAGAGCAGCCTGGAAAATACTGAGCATGTGAGGCAGGCTGTATGGAGAGTAAGGAAAAGCGGAAAATCGGCGACAGGCCCAGGATCCTTTTTGTAAAGCCGCCCACGGATGTCCGTCCTGCCATTATCGATGTTCCGCTCGGGCCGTTGTACCTTTCATCTTTTTTGAAAAAATACTGCAGGCTGCCGGTGGTTACGGATCTTGTTGATCTGCGGCTGTGCAGGCGGCCGGACCGGGAGAGTGCACTTGCCGGCCGGATTCGCATATTTTCTCCACACATAATAGGCATAAGCCTTCTTACGGCAAACAGGGGGTTTCTCGACCATTACCTTCCGGTAATGCGCAGGCATGCTCCGGGTGCAGTTATCGTCGTGGGCGGTCCTCATGCAACTTACCACTATTCAGACCTTCTTGCCCGCCATAAGGATATCGATTGCGCCGTGATAGGGGAGGGGGAACGGGCATTCTTAAACCTGGTGGAAGCGATGGCTGACGGCAGGGATATATCCTGTGTCAGGGGGGTTGCGTACAGGAAGGATGGCGAAGTAGCCTGTAATGAAAGGGAACCTTATATAGAGGACCTTGATTCCATTCCTTTCCCGGATTACGGGATTATCGATATAGCCGGTTACTGGGGAAGCCATCCGGAGATGAACGGCGTACTTGCGGAAAAGACATACACACACGTGATAAGCTCCCGCGCCTGTCCCTACCGCTGTATCTACTGCCACGATATCTTCGGAAAGAAGGTCAGGAAACGGTCGGTGGATAATTTCGTGGCCGAGATAGCCATGCTTTACAACCGGTACGGGGTCAGGGAGTTTCACATAGTTGACGATATTTTCAACATTGACAGAAAACGTATGTACGCCATACTGGATGCCATCATGGCAAGCGGGATGAATATAAAGATAGCTTTTCCGAACGGCGTCCGGGGCGATCTGCTTACGCGCGATGATATACTGATGTTAAAAAGGGCAGGTGCGTACATGATCACGGTAGCGATCGAAACAGCGTCAAGGAGAATGCAAAA
>MZGQ01000083.1 GCA_002085115.1 Desulfococcus sp. 4484_241 | reverse complement strand
AAGCCTTGTGAGGTCATACCCCACAACCCCCTTTGTGGTGTTAACCCCGGTGCGGATCATCTTTCCAGACGGCAGCACAGCCTCAAGCCCAAGTACGTAGTCCCTTGTAACCCCGTACTTTATGGCCCGGGGCCCACCTGCACATTCGGCAACATTCCCGCCGATGGTTGAAAAATCGGAGCTTGACGGATCAGGCGGATAAAAAAGCCCCATGGATTCGACTGTCTTCTGGAATTTTCCGGTTATCAAGCCAGGCTCCACGCGTGCCGTCATGTTTTCAGCGTCAATGTCGATGATCCTGTTAAGTTTCACAAGGGCCATCACCACTCCGCCCTTGACCGCAAGCGAACCTCCGGTCATGCCGGAGCCTGAACCGCGCGGGATAACCGCAAACCGTTCCCTGTCGGCAAGTGCCATGACCCGGGAGACCTGCTCCTTTGTCTCGGGGAATATCACTGCTTCGGGCAGGAACCTGGCGGCCGTGGCGTCGTAGGCATAACACACAAGATCTTCAGGAGCGTTTGTGCAGTTTTTTTTACCAACGATCTTTTGCAGCTTTTTAAACGCTCTCTGGCTTAATTTGGGCATGCTCGCATCCATCCGGATATTGTCAAGAGGTTTGCCTGGTATTGTAACACTGTTATACGCCTAAAATCTGAAAAAAGGCCTTTGCACCCGCCGGGTTAATGTTTGCCCGACTCGATCTTTTTTATTATGTAGTCGATCTCCTTGTGGATCGTCCGGTTTTCCCGCATGGCCTTTTCCACCGTGTTTATGGAGTGGATAACGGTCGCATGATAGCGGTTATAGCTGCGGCCTATAGTTTTCAGTGAATGGTCCGTGAAACGGCGTGAAAGGTAGATCGCCACCTGCCTTGGCCATGCTATGCGCTGTTTTCTTGATCGCGAATTTATTTCCGTCGTGGAGATGCCGTATGACCTGCAGACGATTTTTTTTATTGTGTCGAGATTTATGGCGTTTTGATGGACTGCCATGTTTTTTATTACGCTCTCGGCAAGATCCATGTCGATTGGAACGCCAAGCAGCGATGATTTTGCAGCCAGGTTTTTCAGCCCGCTTTCAAGCTGGCGCACATCCTGCGTCAGGTTGTCGGCCAGGCATTCCATAATTTCCACAGGAACTCTGTAGCCGTTCAAGGAGGCTTTTTTTTGCAGAATCCTGACGCGGGTACGAAAGTCAGGCTTTTCCATGGTTGTGATAAGTCCGCAGGAGAGCCTTGATTTTAGCTGTTCGTTTATCTTTGGCATCTCACCCGGCAGACAGCACCCTGCAAAAAGCACTTTTTTATCGGCGTCAAGCATGTAATCCAGGATAGAGGTCAGTTCCGACTGGGTTCTCTCCTTCCCGGCAAGCGCATGGATATCGTCCAAAAGCAGCATGTCAAAGCCTGTCCGGTACTTCTTCTTGAAAGCCCCTATCTTTTTTGTGGTGTAGGCGTGGACCATCTCATTTGAAAGGTCTTCTGCTGTTATATAGTATATCCGTCGGCCCGGGTATGACCGCAGAACATGATGCCCAAGGGCCTGGGCAAGGTGGCTTTTCCCCATTCCCGGTTTTGAGGCGAGAAAAAGGGCCTTTTCGCCGAACCGTTCTTTTGATCCCATAGACAGTACGGCTGAGTAAGCAAAATCGTTGTTATTTCCAACGACAAAGTTGTCAAAGGTGAAATCTCTCTTAAGGACACGGCCGGTTGGAGGCGGAAGCTGCGTGTTTGGGAGTGCAAGCTGTTTATGCCGGTTGTCTTTCCTGCCGGAGGCCGATTTTCCATCGTTCCCGTTTTCTTGCCCATTGCCTGGATTTGGGTCAACCTCGATTTTAACACCGAGACGCTGCCCCCCAAGATCACAGGCCATAGATTCTATCATGTCTGCGTAATTGCTCTCCACCCATCTCTTTGAAAAAAGGTTCGGACAAGCCAGGACAATGGCCTCATCCTGCAAGGTCTTGAACTCGAGAGGCTCTATCCACATCATGTAGTTGTTGGCTGGAACACGCGTTTTAAGGCCGGCCTTTACTTTTTCCCACAGAGCTTTTTTCATTCCACCACGTCGAAAAAACAGGTTAACAGACCAAATAAAACAAACGTGCCGCAAAAAACATCACTGCCGGCATACATCGGCTGTTTTTGAAAATTAAGAAAACAACTCTTCTACTGACAAACGGTTGCAAACCGTCCGCCCTTTTTGGCGAAACATTTTGCTTTTATATCGTTTATCTTCCTCCCCTTTGCATGAACACCCGATCGGAATGGTATAAACAGCAAAGTAGAAACAAAATATACCCCAAAATCAGAGTGTTCACCGATTATGACCGATTCCGGAGACAACCAGTCATAACTATGCATGTTCATACCTATCGTGGTCTTTTGGGTCAATCCGGATTATGGCAGGTTGTCTGAATGCGAAACAGCGGTTGCTTTGCAAATTTAATTATTTGATTTTATTTGATTTTATTTACCAAATCAAGCAAGTGCGGCAAATTCCGATACTTTTTGCCACAAGGATATTCTCATATGTTATGGGCAGTTATCATTTGTCAAGAGGAAGATGGCCTTTTGCCTAATCTTTAAAAAGCTCAAAAAACCTGCTTTTTTCTTTTATTTTCATAAAAATATTCTTCCGTCTTTTTTGGTTTTGTCCGGGCTTTTGGCATATGTAAATTTTTACATTTTTCCCAAATGGTTGCACCAATCCCCTGTGCAAAACCAGGGCATGATAAGGTTTTGAGGCCCATTTTTTTGTAAAGGCGCAGAAATAAACAGGGTCTTGGACCTGCGGTTGCAAGTTTTGGATGGTAAGAGTCAAGATAACCCCACCCTGTCAAGCGGGGGCTTTCAGTGCTTTCTTTGGTCGACAAAAGGACGGATGTAGGAATTTCCGGTACTTACGGTCGGGGAGACCCCATTTGGAAACGTAATTTGGCCTACAACTGTCGAACGCGGGTATATTTTAGCGCTCCAAAGGCCGTTTTTTTATTGACATTAAAGAGTTCATTAACTATCATCTGCCAATTTTAGGGCCGTTAACTCAGTTGGTAGAGTATCTGCCTTTTAAGCAGAGAGCCGTTGGTTCGAGTCCAACACGGCCCACCATTTAATGTGGATTTTATATTGCGTCCCCATCGTCTAGCCCGGCCCAGGACACCGGCCTTTCACGCCGGCGACAGGGGTTCAAATCCCCTTGGGGACGCCAATAAAACATGTAATGAAGGGGGGGACGCCCCCCTTTTTTTGCCAAAAATTCCCAGGCTCCGCGACTGTCAGATTTAATGGGAAAGGTGTCCCAGATGGATATAGCGGAAGATGGCACGGTGTGCTGTCATTTGTATGCCCCGGCCAAAAAAGATGGTTTGACAAAGCTTTTTGCTCCCCAGGAATATGTAAGAAAGTTTTTACCTTCCGTAGCCTCTCAAGACAACTTTTGCAAAAACCGGTTTTCGTGGATTTTAGGGGCCATAAAGCCGTTGCAAAACGAGCCAAAATTGGGATAATATAAACGAATCCCAATTACACTTCAGGAAGGAAAGGTTTGGCTTATGGAAGTAGTGGCAGTAATACCGTCCAGATACGGATCAACACGTTTTCCCGGAAAACCTTTGGCTCCAATAGCTGGTGTGCCAATGATACAGAGGGTGTATGAAAGGACCTGCAGGGCCTCCTGTGTAACGCGGACGGTAGTGGCCACAGATGACCAGAGGATCGTTGACACGGTAACGGGTTTTGGCGGGGAGGCTGTCATGACCTCCGAAAAATGCAGGAGCGGAACCGACAGGGTTGCCGACACGGCCCGGATTCTGGGGCTGTCGGAAGATGATATAGTGGTAAACATCCAGGGGGACCAGCCGTTGATAGCACCTGAAACTGTTTATGGGACGGCGGCCCCGCTGCTTGAGGAAACCGGTTTTGAAATGAGTACCGCTGTTTTCCCCATTGTTGACGAGCAGGAAAAAACAAACCCGAATAATGTCAAGACCGTTTTTGATGCAAACGGCTTTGCCCTATACTTTTCAAGATCACCCATTCCCTTTGCCAGAGATGAAGGCACCCGGTTTGAAATGTTCAAGCATATTGGCATATACGCATACACAAAACATTTCCTTGATATCTTCACTTCACTGCCTACCGGTATACTGGAGAATGTGGAAAAGCTTGAGCAGCTTCGCGCACTGGAGCACGGATACCGCATAAGAGTTGTGGTGACGCGGCATGATTCCCCCGAGGTGGATGTGCCCCGGGATATCGCTAAGATCGAGGCTGCTCTGGATTCCAAAAAGACGTAATAAAAAAACAGACAAAAAGCATATCCAGCCAGGTGCAACTGCAGACATGCGCCGGGGTATATCTCCATCAGGGCAAAAAAAAGAATCTGCGATGCTCTGTTCTTTACCGGTTTGCCTAAAGCCAAAGAAAGATAGATTACTGGGGAAGGGGCTCTTCCACTATATCCCCCTGCTTTGCGGCACCGGGCGCCACGTTCTTGCCTGACAATGCATGCTCCGCTAAAGACGACTGAACCTTTGCAAGATCCTGCAAGCGCTTTTCAAGAGCCTTTATTTTGATGCCAAGCTCTTTTACAGCGGCATCAAGTTCCTTTTTATAGGTCTGCGTGTTGTTGGAAAGAACCCTTTCAAGTTCATCCCTGCCAGCCTTTTCCTTGTCAAGTCCATCAAGCTGCGCCCGAAGACCGTCCACGGCATTCTGCAGCTTGTTTACGCGTCCGTCCAGCAAAGCCAGGTCTTTGGATAGCCGGCCAACATCATTGGACAACTTGCCAACATCATTGAATAACCGGCCAACATCCTTTTTTACAGCACCTACGTTTTTTGCAACTTTCCTGCCCTCAGCTCCAACGCTGCGAATGTCACGCTGTGCCCTGGCCAGCAGGCCGGAATTTTTCTTGATCGCCAGGGCCGCCTGTTCCACCCTGCCGGAAAGCGCATCATGGCTCTTTTGCAAAGCGGCCATCCGCTCTTCCATGGAGTTTGAAAGCTTTCTTACCGTTGCCGCGCCAGAGTCCTGGAACTCTGTCACTTTCTGCCTTATACTAAAATAACCCATCACGACTACAATCGCTATCAGACAGGGGAGCACGATAGATATAAGGGAGACCTTCCATCCGAGGTTGTCCAGCCTGCCCTCTATAATCCTGATATAGTCGGCGTCCTGATCGCTTTTGCCAAATATGCTGAACTCCTGGTCAGATTGCTGTTTTGACATTTACAGGTTACTCCCATTCGATAGTGCTTGGCGGCTTTGAGCTGATATCGTAAACCACCCGGTTCACCCCGGCCACCTCGTTTATTATCCTGTTCGATATCCGGCCCATCAGCTTGTGAGGAAGTCGGGCCCAATCGGCGGTCATGGCGTCGACGCTTGTTACCGCCCTTATTGCGGCAATGTTTTCATATGTTCTCTTGTCTCCCATTATGCCCACACTCTTTAAAGGCAAAAGTACCGCAAAGGACTGCCAAAGCCTGCGGTAATACCCCGCCTTTTTGATCTCTTCTATCAGTATGGCATCGACCTCCCTGAGCAGTTCCAACCGCTCCCTGGTCACCTTTCCTATGATCCTGATAGCAAGGCCGGGCCCGGGAAACGGCTGCCTGTAAACCATATCGTCGTCAAGACCCAGGGTCTTGCCAAGCGCCCTGACCTCGTCCTTGAACAGGAACCGGAGGGGTTCTATAAGCGAAAGTTTCATTTTGGCAGGAAGCCCGCCGACGTTGTGATGGGATTTTATGACCGATGTAGGTCCCCCGAACGCGGACTGTGATTCTATAACATCAGGGTAAAGGGTCCCCTGTGCAAGGAACTCCGCACCCTCTATCTTCCTGGCCTCCCGTTCAAAGACCTCCATAAAAACGCGCCCTATGATTTTCCTTTTCTTTTCAGGGTCGGTGACACCCGAAAGCGCGGAAAGAAACCTGGAAGCGGCACGCACGAAACGTATGTTCAAATGCAGCTTGCTGCGAAAAACCTCTTTTAGTTTTTTTGCCTCATCCTTGCGCAGCAGACCGTTGTCCACAAATATGCAGGTGAGGCGGTCCCCTATGGCCCTGTGGATCAGAAGGGCGGTCACAGATGAATCAACCCCGCCGCTCAAGCCGAGTATGACCCTTTTCCCTTCTGTCTTCTGCCGTATCTCCTCCACAGCATCGCGCGCGAATGACTTCATCGACCAGGTCGGCTTGCACTTGCAAACTTTGAACAAAAAGTTCGCTATCATGGCGGATCCTTCCCTGGTATGCACCACCTCGGGATGAAACTGAAACCCGTAAAACTTCCTGGTAACATCCGCTATCGCAGCATTTTCCGTATTCTCTGTCGATCCGATCGCTTTAAACGATGAGGGCAGTTTCTCAACAGAATCACCATGGCTCATCCAGCATGTGGTTTTTCTTGAGATCCCCTTGAATATAGTGGATGAGGATTTAACCAAAAGCTCGGCAAAGCCGTACTCCCTCTTTTGGGCTGCGCTGACCTTTCCGCCAAGGGCCTTTACCATGAAATGCATCCCGTAACATATTCCAAGCACGGGTATGCCAAGATCAAATATTTTTTTTGTGACTTTCGGGCTGTTTTTTTCATAAACCCCGGACGGGCCGCCGGAAAGAATTATTCCTTCCGGTGCAAGGGCCCGTATCTGCCCTATCTTTATTGTTGGAGGTTCGATACGGCAATACACCTTGTGTTCCCGGACACGCCGGGCAATAAGCTGGTTAAACTGAGAGCCAAAATCTATAATAAGAATCATTTTAAAAATTCAGGTCCTTTCCCTTGAATCTTGTGCGTCTTAGACAATACAGGCGATGATTCTAATATGCTCCGGTCACTATTTCAAAATCTTTCAAATGGTTCAAGTCTTTTTATACAGACTGCCCGGCAGCCGGGCACAGGGCGCCAACCGCCCAAAAAAGATGCCAGGGTTTTTTGGTAAGGAGGGTGTTTGTGTTGATACATTGGGCCTGAATTCTGATATGGTAAAAAAACATGTAAAATATCAGGGAAAGGAAGGCAGAGAAACAGAAAGACAAGAATGTCGGGGCGATATTTAGAATAACTTTTTTGTATAAATTCCGGTATCTAACGTATGGACCGTGACCGACCATGCCACAAGGCCATAGCGCAAAGCATATTGCGTTTCTTTGAACAAGGGCTTGTTCTTGATGACAGGGCAACCCATTTTATCGATTCCACCTTCATGACACCGTCTGGCAATGACATCCGCTGCCTGCTCGAAACTGAGTGCGACGACAGGGACCTTCTGCTAAGCGTGGCAGTTGTTCCCGACAACCGGCTGAGGCTCGAGGCAGAAGCAATTCTTCAGGATTCGGATGAAAAATGCGCTGATGCAAAAAGTGTAACTGCCCTTATGCCCGACCGTATAAACACGGCCATTATCTTTCCCGACAGCAGGGGAAAAATCCCGTGTGTCGTGCCAAAGTCCGTTGCAGCAGGGCTGGTTTTGCAGCTTTGTATCTCCGTTAAGACGCCCCCGCAGATATGGATGGAGGTTGAAAAAAAACTTGGTGCAGACAGGGACCTTCGCCTTGCCACCCTTTCCATGATAAGAAACGCAAGACTGCCTGCTTCCAGAGAAAGAATCCTGTTTGTTGCTGCCTTTGTCAAAATGGCTGACATCAGGGATGCAGACACCTTTCTTGACAGGCTTGGCCTTGTGTTAAGGCTTGCTGCCAGAAGCCCCGGGGCCGGAATGTTCGATGTGATGGCAGCGGAAAAGGCCGCATGCATGCGCGCATTAAGAAAGTCGAAGGATGTTGAAAAGCAGCTTGAAAAAAACAACATAGAAACTATGATGCTAAAGGGAAAAGGCGGCCTTCTTTGCGTTGACAGGGAAGAACTCCTGCGTGAGATACGTGACATAGACATTGTCAGCATGACCGTGTTTGGCAAAATACCGCATTCCGCAAACGCCGGCAGCCCGCATGACGTGGTTTATGATGTTTCGTTTGAAAAGAAGCTGGACGGCAGGTAGAATGCTCTGTTTTTTAAAAAACAGCCCTTGCACGGCATGCGTACCGCGTTCGGGCTGATATGCCCAAGACAGTGACAACCTTATAAATAAATTGGGAGAATTTATGGAAAAACGCCCCCTGGTCGGCATAACTATGGGCGACCCCGCAGGCATAGGGCCTGAGATCATCATACGCGCTCTTTTGGATGATACGGTCTATGATATATGCAGGCCGCTTGTGATAGGAGATCCAGCCGTGCTGGAGACTGCCATGCGTGCTGCCGGCAAACAGCCTGACCTGCACCGGGTTGATACCCCTGACCGGGGTAATTACAAACCGTCGGCAATAGATGTTTTAAATCCTGGCCCGTCCCTTTCGCGGCCGGTCGAATGGGGGCGTCCAACTCCTGAGAGCGGCAGGCTCATGGAAACATGGATAACAGCTGCGGCCGACCTGGCCATGGCCGGTTCCATCCATGCCGTTGTGACCTGCCCCATCAACAAGGAGGCGCTGAAACTGGGGGGAAGCCGTTTTCCCGGACACACCGAAATGCTGGCTGCCCGTACAAACACAAAGCGGTACGCAATGATGCTGGCGGGTGACAGGCTCAGGGTTGTCCTTGTCACTATCCACATGGCGCTGCGAAACGTTCCTGACGCCATAAGCATTGAGGCTGTATCCTCGACAATAGCACTGACTGCGGAAAGCCTTTCCACACGCTTTGGAATACCTTTGCCGAAGATAGCCGTTGCAGGGCTGAACCCCCATGCAGGTGAAAACGGCATGTTCGGCAACGAGGAAGAGACGCTGATTGCACCCGCGATAGAACGGGCAAAAAAAGAAACCGGGCACGACATAACAGGGCCATTCCCGCCGGATACCGTTTTTACCAGCGCATCACGGGGAGATTTTGACGCTGTTGTCTGCATGTACCACGACCAGGGGCTTATACCGTTTAAACTGCTCCATTTCGAGGACGGGGTCAACCTATAATCATAAGGGGCGCCAGGCAGCACAACCTTAAAAACATAGACCTTGAGCTGCCTAAAAACAGCCTTGTTGTAATCACCGGCCTTTCCGGCTCGGGAAAATCTTCGCTTGCGTTTGACACCCTTTACGCTGAAGGACAGAGACGCTATGTGGAATCTCTGTCCACTTACGCCCGGCAGTTCCTGGGTAAAATGGACAAGCCGGATGTAGACCTTATAGAGGGGCTTTCACCGGCAATCGCCATAGAGCAGAAAACGGCAAGCCATAACCCGCGATCCACCGTGGGTACCGTTACCGAAATATACGATTACATGCGCCTGCTTTTCGCCCGCTGCGGCCTTCCCCACTGCTACAAATGCGGGACGCCTATAACATCCCAGTCTATCGACCAGATCGTTGACAGCGTCATGGCAATCGGGACCGGGGCGGCTATCACCATTTTGGCCCCGGTTGTCACAAACCAGAAGGGAAGCCATGAAAAGCTTCTGTCCTCCCTGAGAAAGGAGGGGTTCGCAAGGGTCCGCGTGGACGGGATCATGACCGATATCGAGGATGTGAAAAAACTTGCAAAAAACAGAAAGCACACCATCGAGGTGGTGGCGGACCGTCTCCGGATACGAGATGGAATCTCCGGCAGGCTGACCGAATCGATTGAACTTGCCATGTCGAAATCTGACGGTCTGGTGATCGTGGAGGTCATGGATGCTGACAAAAAAAGCACAACACAAACCATGCTTTTCAGCGAGAGGGCGGCCTGCACCAGGTGCGGCATCAGTTACCCTGAATTCACTCCCGCCAGCTTCTCCTTCAACTCTCCCCAGGGCGCCTGCCCAAAGTGCGACGGGCTCGGATCGGTAACAGAACTTGACCCGGACCTGATCATACCGGACCCGGACCTTTCCCTGCGAAACGGCGCTGTTGCGGTATGGGCAAACCGCAACTCCTTGAGGTTCATCGAATTCCTTGAAGCCCTTACATCAAGCTACGGTGTTGACATCTACACCCCGTACAGGGATCTGCCGGAGTCATTTAAACGCGTTCTCCTTTACGGGTCAGGAGACAGGGAGATCCCCTTCTACTTCGAGCGCAGGGGAAGGCGCATAACCTACAAAAAACCTTTCGAAGGGATAATACCGAATCTCCAGAGACGCTACCTTGAGACCGATTCGGCGTCTGCACGCGATGACATAAAGCAGTACATGAATTTTCGCACATGTGACGAGTGCAACGGCACCAGGCTCAACAGGGCAAGCAGTTCCGTAACAGTGGGCGAAATGACAATAGCCCAGATAACGGCTCTTTCGATCAGGCAGGCAAGATCGTTTTTTACAAGCCTGTCCCTTTCCGGGAAACAACGGGTCATAGCCGCCCCGGTCTTAAAAGAGATCTGCGACAGGCTTAGTTTCCTCGAGGACGTGGGACTATCCTACCTGACCCTGGACAGAAGCGCCGCATCCCTGTCCGGTGGCGAGAGCCAGAGGATCCGGCTTGCGACCCAGATCGGGTCCAAACTGACCGGCGTGCTTTACGTGCTGGATGAGCCGAGCATAGGGCTGCACCAGAAGGACAACCAGCGGCTGCTTTCTTCACTTTTGAAAATGAGGGATCTTGGCAACACGGTTCTCGTGGTGGAGCATGACCGGGAAACCATAATGCGGGCGGATCACGTTGTGGACATGGGGCCTGGAGCCGGCGCCATGGGCGGCGAGGTCGTCTTTTCCGGCACACCGGAAAAGCTGTTAAAGGATGAAAAATCTGTAACGGGGCGCTACTTTTCAGGCCGTGAATCCATTCCCACGCCCGAAACCCGGCGTACTGCCGGCGGGCGTTGCCTGCGGCTCACCGGCGCCAGCCAGAACAACCTGAAAAATATCGACGTTGAGTTTCCCCTTGGCTGCATCACCTGTGTAACCGGGGTGTCAGGGTCTGGAAAATCCACGCTGGTGCTTGACACCCTCTACAGGGCGCTGGCTCAAAAGCTATACCGTGCCAAGCTCAAGGCCGGCAAGCATATTTCCATTTCAGGCATAGAGTATATCGACAAGGTTATCCATATCGACCAGTCCCCCATAGGCAGGACTCCCCGCTCGAACCCGGCGACATATACCGGCGTGTTCACGTTTATAAGGGAACTCTTTTCCAAGACCCCTGACGCGCGGGCAAGGGGTTATGCGCCAGGCAGGTTCAGCTTCAACGTAAAGGGCGGACGCTGCGAGGCATGCGACGGCGATGGCATCATAAAAATAGAAATGCACTTTCTTCCCGACGTGTTTGTCGCCTGCGACGTGTGCAAGGGCAAGCGTTACAACAGGGAAACACTGGAGGTAAGGTACAAGGGGAAAAACATTGCCGACGTGCTGGATATGACCATTAACCAGGCCCTGGCCTTTTTCAAAAACGTGCCTGCCATAAATTCAAAGCTGACAACCTTGGTTGATGTCGGCCTGGGATACATACATCTTGGCCAGCCCGCCACAACGCTTTCAGGAGGAGAAGCCCAGCGGATCAAGCTGTCGCGCGAACTTGGCAAACGCAGTACAGGCAAAACGGTCTACTTCATGGACGAGCCCACAACCGGTCTGCATGTTCACGATATCAAATGCCTGCTGGGCGTTCTGGACCGCCTGGTGGACGCAGGCAATACAGTGATAATAATAGAGCACAACCTTGACGTTATAAAACACTCAGACTATATCATCGACCTGGGACCGGAAGGCGGGGACAACGGCGGCAGAATAGTAGGCTGCGGCACACCGGAGCAGCTTGCAAAAAACCCGGATTCACATACCGGATACTGGCTGCGGACCTGTCTGTGACATGGCAATCAGGCCAGGCCCCAGGCGGCTGTGGAGAAGGCGCGTTTAAACAGGTTTGCCCAAAGAGCGAAAATTTTTCCGCAAAACAGTTGCCGCAAACCGGTTCCATGAAAAATAGGAACAGAACCAGGCAACCAGGAACCCGGCAATAACATCCATGATGTAATGCTGTTTTAGCAGCACCACCGACACACCGACAGTTATTGCCATGGCCATGGTTATCCACCCCAGAACCTTTCCCCTTTTCATGCAGTAAAACGCGGCAAAAAAAGCCGCTCCAAGGTGCATGGAGGGAAAAAGATTGTAAGGCCTGTCCAGCCAGAAGTAAAAACTGACCACCTGTGTTATCCAGTCATCGCCCATACTGACCTCGGGCCTGAAGTTCATGCGAACCGGGAACACAAGGAAAATAAAAAAACAGATCAGGGTCATGCCCAAAAAACGGACGCATATATCATAAAAATCGGGCATATTATCGATAACCAGAAACAGTATGGCCACAAGGACAAAGACAAGAGAATAACCAACAACCATTTCAGGGATAAAGGGGATATCCTTTTCAAACCAAAAGAAAATATCATAATATCTTCCCCGAAACCCGTTGATCCGGTTAATTCCAAGGTATCCAACGGTATAAAAAAACACCACGAGGGTCAGAACCAGTGATTTCAATGTTGCAAAACAGTTCTCAGACTCCATGCACAACTCTCTTTGATGATTTGGCAGACCTTCTAACTGCCATTGTCGAGTGCTGGGCTTTCCTCGTGAATATGCCGGTTTACAAAGGCGGCAATCTCTTTGACCCCGGCTTTCCCCTCCGGCAGGAAATCGGAAAAAACGGAAAAAACATGGGGAAGATTGTGCCACAACCTGAACCGGACATCGACTCCGGCCTTTTTGGCACGATCAACCACCAGCAAAGAATCGTTTAACAGCAGTTCAGTGTCAGAAGCCTGTACAAACAGCGGCGGCAGTCCTTTATAATCTCCAAAAGCCGGTGAGACATAAGGATCGCGGGGGTCTTTCCCGGCAGACAGATAGTTTTCCACCTTGGTCAGCGCGTTTTTGTGGAACATGTGGCTTGTGGACAAATTGCTGGTGAAGGTGGGGCTTGTGGCAGTCATGTCCGCAAACGGAGACAGGCAGAACGCTGCCTTGGGGAGGGGAATACCATTATCCCTTAAAAACAGAAGCGTTAACAAAGTAAGGCCGCCACCCGCGGAATCGCCTCCTATAACTATGCTGTCAGAGTCATACCCCTGCTCGAGCAGCCATTTATAACCTTTTACAGCATCCTGGCGGCAATCATCGAGCGTATATTCCGGCACCATTCGATAGTCAAGGCTCAATACAGGCACTTTTGTCTCTCTTGACAGACGCCAGACAAAGGGGCGATGCGTGGCAGGAGAGCAGAAAAAATATCCGCCGCCATGCAAATAGTAGATAACCTTGCCCTGAACGATCTCATCACCGCAAGTCGTCCATTCCCCTGGCACGCCACCGGCATTAACATCCTTGATGGATACATGAGCCGGAGTCCTGCTTATAACTTTGTTGCCGGCTTCAACCACCCATCTCAACCCGCGCATCACACCCGGGGTCATGGGGATAAAAGCCTGCGGCGGCTTGATAACGTTTTTCAAAAAAAAGTTAAACCTTCTGGCTCTGGTGCTCAACACTTTGAATCCCTCCCTGCTGATCTTTTCAACAAAGCAGCCGTACCGGTCGGCCCAAATTGCATGCAAACAGATATTATACACGCCTGTAACAAAATAAAAAAAGTTTTTAAGATACCGGAGACGGTACAGATATTTCCGCGCAACAATTGTTCTTTTCTTTTGGACAGTCCAAAAGAAAAAGACACCCGGCAGCCTGGCCTGCGGCTTCCCTTCCCCTGCGCTGCATGGGGTAAAAGACCGCGGGTGGCGCAACATAAGGTGACTCAATTCTCACGATTGAAAATGTGGTAAGGCAGTGAAAGATAAATCATGTAACCGGTTGATTGACGGAAGTTTTAAAAGATTTAGCGACTTTCCGGGTGTTTGAGCAAAAAATCCGCTGGCCACTCGCTTCACTCGACTCGGGACTAATACTTAATTTGTTGGCCGTCCTCATTTCTGTTTTGCACTCGGACAAAGGTCATTCATGTAGCAGTCGCCGCATACCGGTCTGCGGGACTTACACCAGTTTCTCCCTATCTCCCAGCATGGAAGGTCCATCATTCCGGGAAACTCTGGGTAGAGTGCCCGCGCCTTGTATATCACCTGTTCCACAGTAACGTCAGCCGCACATAGACCAAGTCTGGAGAAGACTCGCCGGACATGCACATCTGCTGAAATGTCAATTGAGTAGTAGTCCGACAAAGGAATCTTGAACTCTCGCGCGAGAATGTTGGCCGCCATGCTGGCGATCTTCGGACCAACCCCGTCAAATTGCAAGAAACGATATACAACCTCCGCGCTTGACGGCTCGCCTGCCCAAATAAGTGCAGCATTGCCCGCATAGTTGCTCCTGATCCGTTGCACCGCTGAATGGAAGTGATCGGCCATCGTGTCGACGAACCGGTGGAGCGGTTCCGGTTCCCTCATGAGACGATTCACATCCTCCCGCGATAGCGCACTCAGCACCTCTATTGAGAACCCGCCGATTTTCTCCGAAACCCGGTATGGAATCAGCCATGCTCTCTCCGCCTTGACCTGGCGATCCATGACGCACGCTATAACGAAGGCGTGCGGGTGATTTGCCAAGTCATTCAGCAGAGCGTCGGCCTGCGGTTCCTTGGTGAATGGGATTGGCTGCTTCGGTGCACGGAACAATGCCTGCCCGTGTTCAACCAGTCTGTCGCGTATGGATTTCTCGTTCATACTTCTCCGGCTAACGGCGGCAGTTGAGCGGAATTGGCCCGGCGCAGAAATTGCCGGAAGTTGAAGCGATTCCTGTGCGGGGCAATTTTTACCCGAACGTTTTGCATGACCAGCGGCCCACCCAAACTTACCACAGTCAGTGCCGCCTGCACGCATTGTCTCTCTACCGCAATTAATCATTATTATTTTCTTATTGCCGCTACCCCCTTCGCATGAGTGCCGCCGCAGGCGGCGCGAACGTCTATGGTCACTTGCCGACATGGAGCAATGCCGAAGGCCGCAGCGGGTTGGCGGTCAAGTGCACCCGATTGTTATGTCGGGTTTTTAAGCATCTTTATGATATGCTTGGCTAAATACTCATTGATTTCTCTATGTCTCGGTACTGGTTGGGATATTTTCGTCCTGGGGTTATGATACCTAATCATGTTTACTACCATGACGTATTAAAACACATCCCATGTCTTTTAACTTCTTGATCAGATCTTTTCTTTTCATGCGACTTCCAACTCATCAACCCGTCGAACGCATGGAATATTTTCACTTGAAAGAGCATGGTATATGTCTTTTAAATTTTCCTTTAATTCCTCCAATGTCTTCCCTTGGGTCATATAATCCGGATATTCTTCCAGATACCCCAGCCACATGTCACCGTCTTTCCAATAAACATACTTTTTCCTTTCCATCAGTTCTCTCCTGGCTGACATAACGGCGGCAGTTGAGCGGAATTGGCCCGGCGCAGAAATTGCCGGAAGTTGAAACGATTTCTGTGCAGGGCAATTTTTACTCAAACGTTTTGCATGACCAGCGGCCTGCCCAAACTTACCACAGTCAGTGCCGCATGCACCCATTGTCTCTCTACCGCAATTAATCATTATTATTTTCTTATTGCCGCTACCCCCTTCGCATGAACGCCGCCGCAGGCGGCGCGAATGCGTTTCTCACTTGCAGGTGTGGAGCAACAGCGGAACACCTGTCAAGTGCAGAAAATGGTTATGCAAAAGAATGTTGATCTCTGGGGATCGGTTTCAGGCGCTTAATCTGTTTTGCTTCAGGGCTGTTCATTGCATGCCAAAGATCCCAATCCTGCTGCAAGCCCAACCAGAAATCAGCGGACATACCCAAAACACGGGAAAGCCGCAGTGCCGTATCCGGAGTTACAGAACGTCTGCCCTTAATTATTTCGTTGAGACGAGGGTAAGAAACCTCCAGGCAACGAGCAAGTTCTGCTTGTGTAAGGCCAAGCGGCTTGACAAATTCCTCAAAAAGCATCTCCCCAGGGTGTGTCGGGGGACGGTTACGAGGCAGCCGCCTCCCAACATCAGTGGTAATCTGTGATTTCGATCTCGTAGGCATGGCCTTCCTCCCATATAAAACAAATTCTATACTGTTGATTAATGCGAATACTGTATTGATTCTCCCGGTCACCTTTCAACCGTTCCAAGTGATTACCAGGAGGCACTTTAAGTTCATTAATAGATCTAACTCTGTTGATTTGATCCAACTTCCGGCGAGCAACCGGCCAGA
>MZGQ01000082.1 GCA_002085115.1 Desulfococcus sp. 4484_241 | reverse complement strand
GGCCGTGTGGCAGACAGCGGATAAAAGAAGGTTGAGTGGAATGTTGCTGCTTGACTTTACAGTGAAAACTGCTACGATTTTCACAAATTATACATTCTATGAGGCTTTTGGGAGTATCGGCTGGACAACCGGAGTTTTTTTACAAGCCGGTTTGGAATGTGCGGAAAGTTGTGTTGTGCAGGTTGTTGAGAGCTGTTCCTGTTACATTAACCTAAGTTGAAAAAGGAGGCTTGTTATGAGCAGGAAAAAGTTGGCTGTTCTGATCTTGTGTCTGGCTTCAGCGGTTCTTTTAGGGCTGTCTGGCGTGGTAGTTGCCGGGGATATATCGGCAGGTGCCAAGGCTGTTGCATCCGGTGTCGCGGCAGGCGGCAGCCAGGGCTCCCTGGTTAATATAAACACCGCCGGTGTGGATGAACTTATGACCCTGAAGGGTGTAGGCGCCAAGATCGCCCAGCGGATAGTGGAATACAGGGAGGCAAACGGTCCCTTCATGAGTGTCGAAGACCTGAAAAATGTCAAGGGAATCGGCGAAAAGACCCTTGCCAAGAACCTTGACAGGCTTACCGTGGGAGAGGATGTTAAAACCGGTAAGTAACCGGTTTATATCGATCTGTCTGATTTGTTGTGCCTGTGACCAAGGCACTTTGACTTGCTTTAATTTTTTTGACAGCCAGGGGCCCGGAGCGGCGGGGGGGATATGCCATTGCGGGCCTTGTGGCTGTTGATGGTGCTCTGTTTTGCAGCCTTTACAGATCGCGGCGTGGTGGTGGTAAAGGATAAACCTTGAATCATATGTATGGTAATGTATAGCTGTAAATAGTTATACGATCGGCAAAAAGATGAAAAAGATCGGTTTTACAAAAAATGGCGTGATTGTTCTTGCCGGGGATCTGTTCCTTGTTTTTTCTTCCCTTTATCTGTCATATCTTCTCAGGTTCGATTTTCACATCCCCTCCAACCATATTCATACATTTGACCGCATCATTCTGTTTATGATTTTAGTGAAGTTGTCTGCTTTTTATCTTTTCGGCCTCTACAAAGGCATGTGGCGTTATACGAGTATTCCCGAGCTTGTAAATATCATAAAAGCGTCTTTTGCAGGCAGCCTGATAGTTGTTGGGACTCTTTTTTTCGTAAACAGGCTCCACGGTTTTTCCCGCTCTGTCTTCCTGATGGATCTGTTTTTTACGGTTCTGTTTATATCCGGGTTCAGAATCGCTATTCGCATCTATTTTGAATATGCAGTGGGCGAGAGCATACCCGGTATCATGGGTATGGTGTTTTCAAATCTTTTTGGGCGGAAAAAAGGGGACGGCAAAAAGGCCCTTATCATAGGCGCCGGGGACTGTGGGGAAAAGATCTATCGTGAGATTTGCAACAACACAGCCATAGGGCTGAATGTGGTGGGTTTCCTTGACGATAACCCTGTAAAGATCGGCAGGAAGATCCATGGTGTTCCAATCATTGGCCCCATATCGATTGTTGACAGAGTAGTGTCGCGTCTTGACATAGATGAAATCATCATTGCCATACCGACTGCCACGGAACAACAAATGAGGACCATCGTGTCACACTGCAGGAAAAGCGGGGTGCCCTTCAGGGTCGTCCCCGGTTTTGATGAACTTATAAACGGCACTCCATCAGTTGCTTCGTTGCGGAAGGTCGCCTACCGGGATCTTCTCGGCAGGAAGGTGGTGTCTCTGGACAGAAACAAGATAGGTTCCTATCTTCATGAGAAAACCGTGCTTGTTACCGGCGCAGGTGGATCTATCGGTTCGGAATTGTGCCGCCAGCTGTGCAGTTTTGAGCCGCAGAGCATAGTGCTGCTCGAGCGTGCGGAAAGTTCTCTTTACGATATTGATCTTGAATTGAAAGAGAAATGTAAGGGCAAATCTTTGCGGATCATTCCGGTCCTTGCAGATATCCAGAATATGTCGCAACTTGAGCAGGTGTTCAGGGAAACCGGGCCGCAAGTGGTTTTTCATGCCGCGGCATACAAACATGTGCCCATGATGGAGGAACAGCCGTGGGAAGCGGTGAAAAACAATATACTTGGGACACGGAACCTTGTTGAGGCCGCGAAGCGTTTTTCTGTAGAGCGTTTTGTGCTGGTTTCCACCGATAAGGCAGTCAGGCCCGCCAATGTGATGGGGGCAACAAAGCGGGTCGCAGAGCTGCTGCTGCAGGATGGAAACAACGCAGATAAATCCCAAACACAGTTTATGGCAGTCAGGTTTGGAAACGTTCTTGGCAGTGTAGGCAGTGTTGTCCCGCTGTTTCAGAAACAGATTAAAAAAGGCGGCCCTGTCACCGTGACCCATCCTGAAATTACCCGGTTTTTTATGACTATTTCCGAGGCGTGCCAGCTTATTCTGCAGGCCGGTGCCATTGGCAATAATAACGGAGGGAAAGCCGCGGTTTTTGTGCTCAGGATGGGCAGACCGGTAAAGATAGTTGATATAGCACGTGACCTCATCCGCCTTTCCGGGTTTGAGCCGGAAAAGGATATTCCTATAGAATTTATCGGTCTTCGGCCTGGTGAGAAACTCTACGAAGAGCTTGTCACCGAAGGAGAAAAGGTCGTCCCTACCGGGCATGATAAGATACTGGTGATCCATGGGCAGGCTGCCGATCATTTTCCGTTAAAGGATGCGATTGAGGAACTCGAAAGACTTTCTAAAATCAGGGATGCCGATGCGATAAAGGCTTATTTGAAGATGCTTGTTCCTGAATACACCCCGTTTTTGAGAAACTGACGAAGGTATTTTGGATGAAAACGATCCTGGTTACAGGCGGCGCAGGATTCATAGGCACCAACTTCATATATCATGTTTTTGAAAAACGTCCCAAATGGCGTATCATTAACCTTGATGCTCTTTCCTATGCCGGCAATGCGGCAAATGCCAGGAATTTGGCGTCACGGGACGGCCAGAGATACAGGTTTGTTCATGGAAGGGTGCAGGATGGCCGTTTGCTTGACGATCTTTTCGCAAATGAAAAAATTTCCGGGGTTTTTCATTTTGCGGCGCAGACCCATGTTGACCGCTCTATAGTTGATCCATGGGAGTTTGTGGATTCAAACATCGTGGGGACATTTCGTCTTCTTGAAGCCTGTTTGAAGCACTGGGAGAGTTCGGGCCGCCCCGGCGGTTTCAGGTTTGTTCACGTATCCACTGACGAGGTATACGGCAGCCTTGGAAAGGAAGGCCTGTTTACAGAGACAAGCAGGTATGCTCCGTCCAGTCCATATTCGGCCACAAAGGCCGGCTCGGATCACCTGGTCAAGGCCTATGTAAGGACATACGGGTTTCCTGCGATTGTGACCAACTGCTCCAATAATTTCGGGCCTTACCAGTTTCCTGAAAAACTGATCCCGCTTATGATAAACAACATTGTACAGCAGCGTCATCTGCCTGTGTATGGCGATGGACAAAACGTACGGGACTGGCTTTTCGTGCTTGATCATTGCGAGGCGCTTGTCAAGGTGTTTGAAGAGGGCGTCCCCGGGGAAAGCTATAATATCGGCGGCGGCGAGGAACATGAGAATATAGAGATTGTGAACATGTTGTGTGATCTTGTGGATAAAAGGCTTGGACGTTCCGGCACGCAGGGCAGCCGTCGGCTTATACGGTTTGTGACAGACAGGCCCGGTCACGACAGACGCTACGCCATTGATGCTTCAAAGATCGCAAGGGAGTTGGGCTGGTATCCCAGGCACAGTTTTGCCTCGGCCCTTGAAAAGACCGTTGACTGGTACCTGGACAACAGGGAATGGATGATCGATGCGGGCCGGAAAGTGGACAATAAAGGCATCAGAGAGGATAATTAAATATGAAGGGTATTATACTGGCCGGGGGGGCTGGCACCAGGCTTCATCCGGCTACACTTGTCGTCAGCAAGCAGCTTCTGCCTGTATATGATAAACCCATGATCTACTATCCGTTGTCGGTGCTTCTTCTTGCCGGCATACAGGATATCCTCATTATATCCACACCGGTGGATCTTCCCAATTTCAAGCGTCTGCTAAAGGACGGGTCCCAATGGGGAGTTTCCTTTTCATATGCCGAGCAGCCAAGGCCCGAGGGCCTTGCACAGGCCTTTATCATAGGCAGGGATTTTATAGGAAACGATAATGTCTGCCTGCATCTTGGCGATAACATTTTTTACGGGTATGGACTCACTGCAACAGTATCGCAGGCTGCGCTGTTGGAAAGGGGGGCCAGGATATTCGGCTACCGGGTCAAGGATCCACACCGCTACGGTGTGGTGGTGTTTGACGATGACGGGAAAGTGACGGATATAGTGGAAAAACCTCGGCAACCGTTGTCCAACTGGGCCGTGACCGGCCTCTATTTTTATGATAACAGGGTTGTTGATATAGCAGCGGGGCTGAAACCGTCTGCACGTGGTGAACTTGAAATTACCGATGTTAACAGGGCATACCTGGAACTTGGCGAACTTGATATCGAAAAACTCGGAAGGGGAATTGCCTGGCTTGATACAGGAACACCTGAAAGCCTGCTGGATGCGGCCAATTTTATAGAAACAATAGAAAAGAGACAGGGCCTCAAAATAGCATGCGTGGAGGAGGTGGCCTTTCGCAAGGGGTTTATCGATGCGGCACAGGTCGAGAAGCTCGCGGCTTTGCATGCAAACAGCTGGTATGGCGAATACCTTCTTGGAATATTGAGATCGTAAAGTGCAAAAGAAACACGGGGAGAAAGGTATTGAAGGTTATCCCTACGGAGCTCAAAGAGGTTTTATTGATAGAACCGGACAGGTTTGAAGACCATCGCGGTTTTTTCATGGAGAGCTACAATTTGGACAGGTATGCGCGGTATGGCATCGATGTCGCTTTTGTACAGGACAACCTCTCCTGCTCTGTTGCGGGCACAATAAGAGGTCTGCACTATCAGTACCCTCATACTCAGGAGAAGCTTGTTTGGGTAGCAATGGGAGAAGTCTATGATGTTGTTGTGGATGTCAGGGTCGGTTCACCGACTTTCGGGCGATGGGTGGGAATAGTGCTGTCTGCCCAAAACGGCAGGCAGGTTTTCGTTCCCAAGGGATTTGCCCACGGGTTTAAGGTGGTAAGTGACAGGGCGGTGTTTGTTTACAAGTGCGGTGACTATTATCATTCCGAGGCGGACAGGACGGTTTTATGGAGCGACCCGGATCTGGGGATAGACTGGGGAATCAAGGCCCCCCTGCTTTCGGAAAAGGATGCCTCGGCGCCACCCTTGAAAGAGATCCCGCGTGAATGCCTGCCTGCTTATGGCAATTTGCGGTAAAAAACGGAGATTATGGAATGGATGCCGGTATCCCTTCGCCACACGGTGGGCGGCTTGTAAACCTTCTTGTTGATGGAAAAGAGCGTAGCAGTTTGAAAAAAGAGGCTCTTGGCCTTGATGAGATAGTGTTAAACAGACGCCAGCTTTGCGATTTTGATATGCTCGCCACCGGTGTTTTTTCTCCGCTTGCAGGTTTCATGACACGGCCGGAATACGAGTCGGTGCTGGAAAACATCAGGCTCCCGGGGGGAGAACTTTTCCCGCTTCCTGTTTGCCTGGATATACCCAAAGAAAAGGCTCTCACCCTTAAACCCGGTCAGCCCGTGGCTTTAAGAGATCAGGAAGGATTGCTGCTGGCAATAATGCAGATAGAAGAGGTGTGGAAACCTGACCGTGAGTATGAAGCCACAAAGGTATATGGAACCAGCGATACTGCGCACCCCGGAGTGAAGCACCTTTTAACGCAGTGCGGTGGATACTGCGTTGGTGGAACACTAAAGGCAATCCAGCTTCCGGTATATGTTGATTCCCGCGACCTCAGGAAAAGCCCGGCTGAGATAAGGGCGCTTTATGGTAAGCTTGGGTGGAAGCGTGTGCTTGGCTTCTATACCCGGCAGCCCATACATCGCATGCAGTTTGAGATAACCATACGCGCCATGCGCAGCACCGGCGCAAACCTGCTTTGCCTGCCCAGCGCAGGCCTTACCGATCCGGATGATATTGATCATTATACACGGGTAAGATGCTACAAACGTGTTGCCAACCGCTATCCGCCCAACACTTTTCTTCTGAATCTTATCCCTCTGCCAATGCGCCTGGCGGGCCCGAGGGAAGCACTGCTGCACATGATAATCGCCAGGAATTTCGGGTGCTCCGGATTCATAATAGGCCCGGATCATGCCAGCCCTGCCACATCCGGAGATGAAAACCCGTTTTACAAGAGCGGCCAGGCGTGTGAGGTCGCCGAAGCCTACGCACGCGAACTGTCAATGCGTATCCTGACTTTCAAGGAGATAGTATATCTTCCGTTTGAGGATGAGTTTGTACCGATCGACCAGGTGCCAAAGGGTGCGCAGTATATCTCCATGCCCGGCTCCATAATCAAGGAGCGTATACGCAGGGGAAAGACGGTGCCTGAGTGGGCGACTTTCCCGGAGGTTATTGAAGAACTGGAACGCGCCTACCCCCCTCCCTCGCGGCAGGGTTTCACCATTTTCCTTACAGGCCTTTCCGGTGCGGGTAAGTCTACCATAGCCAAAGTCCTTTATTCGAGATTGCTTGAAATAGGAACAAGGCCTGTCACTCTCCTTGATGGTGATATAGTGAGGCACAACCTTTCGAGCGAACTCAGCTTTTCAAAGGAGCACAGGGATATAAATGTCAGGCGAATAGGATTTGTCGCAAGCGAGATTACAAAGAACCGCGGTATAGCGATATGTGCGCCCATAGCACCCTATGCCGCCACACGGGAAGAGGTACGCCGCATGATCCAGGCATACGGAGGCTTTTTCGAAGTTTACGTCTCTACCCCCATAGAAGAATGTGAAAAGCGGGACAGGAAGGGCATGTACGCAAAGGCAAGGGCAGGGCAGATAAAAGGGTTTACCGGCGTGGATGATCCCTACGAGGAGCCGCTTTCTGCGGATCTTAAGATAGATACAACAAACATCACTCCTGACGAGGCTGCCCAGCTTGTTCTGGTCTATCTTGGCGAAAAGGGATACATTTAAAATTCTTCACCGGTCTCCATTCCGGGATTCCGGCAAGATTGAGATATTACAGGTTCTGCTCTATCACCTCTGCAATGTCCTTTATTATATCCCTTGAAATTTTTTGCATGGCAAGGCTCATGGCATGGGCGGTCGCTCGTGGATTGTTGCGCTCACAGGGCATCGACGTGCTGTAGGTTTTCTGCATAAACAAACGTCTATTGCGTAACGGCCCCTTTATTAAAGTTATCTCCACCGACAGATCGGCAGACCACTGTTTTTCCGTATCGTTTTCCAGGAAGGTTTCGATGTTACCCTCAACAATCCAGTTACAAGGTTCAAAGCTGTTTGGCCCGAAAACACCGGCAAACATCCCTGAATTTTT
>MZGQ01000081.1 GCA_002085115.1 Desulfococcus sp. 4484_241 | reverse complement strand
CGGACTACGAATCCGTAGGTCGCAGGTTCGAATCCTGCCGGGCGCGCCATAAAATGCCATAAAATCAGGGGAGCATGGCATAAGCCATCCCCTTTTTTGTTTTGTCAACTTTTCCGGAACACGGCCCCGTTGAACTGTCACCTGTTTTTTTTCGCTTCTCTTCTGCTCTGTAGCAACAGAAGGACAGAACCACACGCCGCAGAAAAAAACGAAGCCGGCGAGGATGGCAAGTTTCGGATAATGTAACCTCTTTTCCGTAAATTTCATTATGGGTTTTAATCAATCCTCCTCCGGTTTCAAACAGGCCTTGCCTGCTTTCCCAACCCTCGCTGATCTCCATAAGTATCGCACTGACCAGCCTAAGAAGCGATTTCTCGTTTGGGACAACGTTGCAACGCGTATTCGGCGTTTGATTTCCTTATCAGCTCTCTCTGGCATGTTGGTTGGCCGTAATCTTTGGCGGTATCGCCGGAGGAGTCCGAACACCGTAAATCCCTCCGGCAACCGTTAAAGCATCCTTCCGAAAAGGCGCGGTCAGGATAGTACGGATACCCCCGGCCACCTTTGCACGCATGGCTGCTTTGGACACGTACACTTGTCGTGTTGTGAATTTCCATCATATCAGTTCTGCTCTTGCCACATGCCGGTTTCGGTGATTATAATAATCGCCAAAATAACCGCCGGATGTTCTTGAATGAGACCGGCAGGACTTTAATCGCAAAACGATATGATCCTATGAACCGATACGCTTACCGTACCACAAGCCTTGCCATCAAGACCTTCTCCGGTCTTACCCATCCGAATATAAACATACACGACGTCTCAAAGATACCGTCCGGCAACCCTGTCATATTTGTGCTGAACCACTTCACAAGGGCAGAAACCGTGCTTGTCCCTTACCACATAAACAGGCTTACCGGCAGGACCATCTGGGCTCTTGCAAGCGATGAGCTTTTTATCGGCGGGTTCGGAAGGTTCTTAGAGAGCCTGGGAGCGGTCTCCACAAAATCTCCGGACAGGGATCGTCTGATAGTAAAGACACTTCTGACAAACGAGGCTGCGTGGATCATATTCCCTGAAGGCCGCATGGTGAAAAACAAAAAAATCTTCGAAGTAATAAACGATCGGGGAGAGTTCATGATAGCGTCCTCGGCCGGCAAACACCCGCCGCATACAGGCGCGGCCACCCTTGGCATGCGAACGGAATTTTACAGGAACCGCATACTGAAGATGGATAAGATCTACCCCGACGAGGCGAAACGTCTGCTCGCCCTTTACCAGATAGACTCTATCGATGCCATCTCCCGAAAGCCTGCCTGTATAGTGCCGGTCAATATAACCTACTATCCAATCAGGGCAAAAGAAAACCTTTTGAGCAGACTGGCAAAAGGGGTGTTTGAAAACCTGTCGGACCGGACGCTTGAGGAATTGATGGCTGAGGGCACCATGCTGTTTTCCGGCACAGACATAGACATCAGATTCGGCGATCCGATATTTATGGACCAGTATGTTAATACCGATGTCATCAGAAAAAACATCGAACTCAAAGCGAAAATAGATTTCAACGACTCGATCTCCGCAAAACACATGATGAGGCTCACCGCCGTGCATGTAATGAAACGTTACATGTCAGCGATCTATTCAATGACAACGGTCAACCACGACCACATATTCGCATCACTGCTGAAACACCTCCCGGGGACACACATAACCAAAGATGATCTGCGCGCCAGGGCTTACCTTGTAACGACAAGACTTGCCAGCCTTGAAACACCGACATTCAAGCATTCGTCCCTGGACAAATCCCAGATCCACCTTTTGACCGACGACTGCCACAACAAGTTTGAAAATTTTCTTTCCATAGCACTTGAGACAGGCACGGTAAAAGAGGATGGGAACACACTGATCAAAAACGAAAAGATATTTTCAGCACCGCCCGATTTCCATACTGCAAGAATTGACAACCCGGTTGTTGTAATAGCAAACGAGGTGGAACCCCTTGTCGAACTTCAGAAAACCATCCATGAAATCGCAGTTGACACCACGGAAAACATTCGCCATGCGGTTGCAAAGCATATCATACAGCTGGCAGACTTTGAATTTGAAAGGGATTATTCACGATTTTTCATAGAAGGCGAATCAAAAAAAAAGAACGTCGGAAGGCCTTTTTTACTAAGAAACGAAAATTCTCCTGTTGGTGTAGTGCTGATCCACGGATACATGGCCGCACCGATGGAGGTAAGGGCTCTGGCGCTTCACATCCACAAGAATATCGGCTGCAACGTTTATGCTCCCCGGCTTCGGGGACACGGCACGTCTCCAAACGACCTTGCCACACGTCCATATACCGACTGGACCGAATCTGTAGACGAGGGGTATGCCATACTGAAAAACATGTGCGAAAAGGTGATTGTTGGGGGGTTCTCAATGGGCGCAGGTCTGGCGTTAGAACTTGCCTCACGTATTGACAATCTTGCCGGTGTGTTTGCGATCTCTCCTCCCATGCGGTTACAGGATTTCTCAACCCGTCTGGTTCCCGCCATAAATCTGTGGAACAGGCTGATGAAAAAAATGAACCTGGACGCTCCGCAAAAGGAGTTCGTAAAAAACATACCGGAAAACCCCGAAATAAACTACCATTCAAATCCTCTTTCAGGGATCGTTGAACTGGAAAAACTTATGGATTCTACGGCTCCCCGGCTTTCCCGCATAAAGGTTCCAACATTGATCATACAGTCCCATTCCGACCCGGTAGTGAATCCCGGTGGATCGCATGAAATTTTCAAAAGCATCTCATCAAAACAAAAGGAATACCTGCTGGTGAATATCGAGCGGCACGGCATAATAAACGGCGATGGATCGGAACGTATATTCCACGCGGTTGAAGATTTTATGACATGGCTCCTTGCCGATGACAGGCACACAACGCCGTAAAGAAACGAAGGAGATAAAGGCCTGAAGGTTCATCCATATAGATGAAACGGTCTTTCTTCTCAATCTGTAGTATCAAACTGCGGGGCTTTTGCCTGACCTTGCCCGAAAAATCCTGTTTTGCGAACCTGAAACGTTTCTTGTACAGTCTGACAAGATGGACGGGACTAAGGAACAGCAAGCAACATGGTGGAAGGATCCATATAAATGCCGACTATAGAACCATCAGGCTCAAGATCATCTTTCAGGCGCCTTACGTGAATCTTCCTCCCGTCGGGTACAAGCTCCCATACAAAGTCAAGGGAAGCCTGCAGGTCGATGACGCTGACAGGCATATTATTTTCGCCACGTTCTTCCTCCCTGTGAACCGGGAAGGAAAGCCAGGTGCCGAAATTCATGTCAAGGCCCATCTTTTTCAGTCCTTCAACCATCTCTTGACGGATTCCGCCAAAGGGAAGACCGTCTATCACCAGCATGTCAGGGACAAACAGATCCTGCTCAACAAGGTCTGACACTCTCTCGCCAAGAGCCTCTACAGAGAATCCCGACACATGCATGGTCATTATGAACCTGTGCGAAACCAGAGAATCAAGCGTCACAAACTTCTCCGGCTCATGGTGCCTTTCCCGCAGAAGTGAAAAGATCTGTTCATACCAAAAAGCGACTTTCTTTATCGGGTCCTGCAGGCTCACGTGCATAACGTTTCTGCCTGCCATCATCGCATGCAGGGCCACCTGTACAAGAAAAGGTGTCTTGCCGACACCCGGCCTTGCAACAACGGCTCCCGCCATGCCTGGCTTATGGTAGCCGGTTGTTATGCCAACCAGTCCTGACAAGGTGTCAGAGATGTTTATATCCTTCCGGTTCATGATATTTCTCCTTACTTGGCTGTCTTCCGTTTTTCCAGCTCCTCGGCAATCTGGCGCGGGACCTCCCTGTATTCCAAAAACTCCATGGCAAACTGAGCCTGGCCTTGAGTTGCAGACCTCAAGACATTCGAAAATCCGAACATCTCTGCCAAGGGCACGCTTGCCTCTATTACACACATCTGCCCCTCCTCCTGGGTCCCGACAATCATGGCCCTGCGCTGGTTTAGCAACTTCATCACCCCTCCCTGAAACTGGGTGGGAGTTTCCACCGAGACTCTCATTATCGGCTCATGGATAACCGGACCGGCCTTTCGGTAAGCTTCGATGAAAGCGTTCCTCGCTGCCGCAGCAAACGCCATCTCCGATGAATCGACAGCGTGTGAAGCACCGTCGTTTATGCATACCCGGATATCCACCACCGGGAACTCGAGGTAAGGCCCTTTTTGCAGACACTTTTTAAATCCATTCTCACACGCCGGTATGAACTGGGTCGGTATGGCCCCACCAGTGATCCTGTTCACAAAATCGAATCCTTCTCCAGGCGCCGGCTCGATATAGCCCGCCACCCTTGCGTACTGACCGGCCCCACCCGTCTGCTTTTTATGTGTATAGTCAAAATCCACCCTTCTTGTTATTGTCTCCCGGTATGCCACCTGTGGCGAGCCCACATCCACCGATGCCCCATATTCACGCTTCATCCTCTCTATGTAAACGTCGAGATGCAGTTCACCCATCCCCTGAATAACGGTCTCGGAAGTCTCAGGGTCAACGTATACCCTGAATGTTGGATCCTCCTTTGAAAAACGGTTCAATGCCTTGGTCATTGCAACCTCAGACTTGTTGTCAGCCGGCTTTATCGCGAGTGAGACAACAGGCTCGGGAATGAATATTGAAGTCATGGCCAGTGACAGGCCTTCAGCTGTGAATGTATCGCCGGACGCGCAGTCAACGCCAAACAGCGCGCCTATGTCTCCGGCAAGTATGCAATCAACATCCTCCATCTGGTCGGAGTGCATGCGAACCACCCTTCCCACCCGTATCTTCCTGCCGGTCCTGGAATTGATGATGGTATTTCCCTTTGAAAGTGTCCCCTGGTAAACCCGGACATATGTAAGCTGACCGTACCGTCCATCCTCGAGCTTGAACGCAAGAGCAACAAGTGGTTTTGAAGGATCGCTGTCGAGAGGCACGGGGATATCACCATTCCCAACATCAAGGGCCTCATTTTTGATATCCAGCGGTGACGGGAGGAACCGGGTTACAGCATCCAAAAGAGGCTGAACACCTTTATTCTTATATGCAGATCCCATGAAAACCGGTGTCAGGCCACGTGAAAGCGTCCCCTTGCGAACCGCATCCATAACCAGCTGCTCCGGTATCTCCCTTTCTTCCAGGATCGCATCGGTGAGTTCGTCTGAAAAAACCGAGGCTGCGTCAACGAGCTCTTCCCTCATTCTCTGTGCCTTATCCTTCAGGTGCTCAGGCACAGGCGCCTGAACGACCTTCTCACCGTATTCCCCCTCGAAATAGAGAGCCTTCATTGCAACAAGGTCTATCACCCCTTTGTGCTCCGCCTCCAGTCCTACTGGTATCTGCATCATAACCGCATTATGGCCAAGCTTTTCCCTTAGCTGAGCAGTGACCCTGAAAGGATCGGCCCCGCTCCTGTCGCACTTGTTGACAAAAGCAACGCAGGGTACGTTGTAAATCCACGTGGCCGGGCGTATCAATTATATTTATGTTGTACCCCTTCCACCGGCAGAAGGTAGCAGCCGAGGTAATGGTTATACCTCTCTCCTTCTCAAGCTCCATGAAATCCATGGTTGCGCCTACGCCGTCCTTGCCCTTCACATCATGTATGGCGTGTATCCGTTTCGTAAAATAAAGAATACGCTCGGTAAGCGTAGTCTTCCCTGAATCTATATGGGCGCTGATCCCTATATTTCTCAGTCGTCCTATGTCACTTCCAGTACTCATAACTGTAACTGCCTCGTAAGGTTGATATTATTATTTGAGCCTGCCAATAAAAATCGCCTGCGCGTCCACGCAGGCGGCAAAATTTGCTGTATATAGCAGCTGCCAACGACAGGCGCAAGGATAAAAACAGGTTTTGTTGAAAATAATTGACGGTATTTTAGTCCCCACTGTTAGAAGCTGCTATCCGGCCAGGCAGGAGAATATACTTGAAAGGGGTTCACCGCGCCTGTAACGAAAATAATGTTCCAGAATCCGGCCATGGTCAAAGGCCAGCCCGGATGGAAGATCCTTTTCGGTAAACAGCCCCGTGTTTATTGCGTCGTCCGCTGCTTTTGGCGAGCCATCGGCAGATGCCAGGAAAACCACGCTTACCGTATGAAAACGGGGGTCCCTTGAAGGGTCGGAATATGCGTGAAACTGTTCAAGCAGCTTTACATCAAGAGAGGTCTCCTCCCTGGCTTCCCTTATTGCCGCAGCCTCCAGGGATTCTCCGTAATCGACAAACCCGCCGGGAAGAGCCCAGCCATAAGGCGGGTTACGCCTTTCGATCAGCACCACTTTTTGCCCGACCTCGATAATGATATCAACCGTCAGGGCCGGATTCCTGTGTTTTGCCATTTCAGACCTCTTCCCCACTTTAATTTCAAAAAATCCCCGAAGAACAATACGACCGGCAGGTAGAAACAATTTCTGTATCAAAACCCAGGTAACAGCGCCAGAGGCCTTAAAACCTGGCAGCCAGGCCGCAATGAGTGACCGCGCTCTCATCGAGTATATGGGGCAGCCCGCCCTTCTCAGCCGGAACAAACCCGATGCTCTGTTCCCATACCTGATCATCCTCCATGCAAAAATACACGCATACACCCGGCGCATGCTCCCTGATTCTTTCTACCATGCTTCTATAAATATCGATTCTAAGCGGCTTGAAATACCTCATCTTCCGGTCCATACCCGGGACAAACTCGCCATAAGCGATTACGGATTCAGGGAAACGTTTTTCAATAACCGGTTTTAATTGAGGCATGAAGCGAAACGCTCCTATGCTTATCCAGACTATGTTGTTATGGCTGACATAAGAAAAAAGCCGGTCTATTACCTTGAGGTACTCTTCCTTGCAGCCATCATACAGGATAACAGGGTCGAAATGAAAGGCAACCGGGTATCCCATGGCCTCGCATTCAGCAGCTGCCGCAAGTCTTTCATCCAGGGTGGCGGTTCTGCGTTCCTCTGACGAAATGACCCGTTCCGTGTTCAGTGACCAGGCAGCTATTGTTTTACGATTATGTTTCATGCCTCTCAACACGTTGATGTCGGCTGTTTTGGTCTTCAATTCCAGAACGGCCCTGGTCTGGGCTGCAAACAGCTCCACAAGATAAGAGTTCAGGTCGGTACAGCAGTTCCATATCATGCTGTCGGTAAACTCCCCGGTGCCTATCCGCAACGGCCGCCCCGTGTTATGGAATACCGCATCAAGCTCCGCAGCCAGTCTCTCCCGGTTTATATAGTACTTTAAGACCGGCGGATGAAAATATGCCTGCAGTATGCAGTATGAACAGTCCATGGTGCAGAAACCGGCCACGTCCAGGATTTTGTATCCACAGCACCTGTAATAGCTCGTTCCGGGGCAGTTCTTGAGAAACCCACCCCTGTTGTTGGTCAAAAAAAGACTCCGCTTGCCCTGTCCAACACAGTCCTGCGCCGCCCGCACCGCCTGGAACACCACGGACTGGTCATCAACCGTGACAGCGGGGACATCCAGAGACTCCCGTATCCTCTCTGTTTCAGGCAGTCCGGCGACCTGCGAATCTATATATAAGGTGGATATCGAGCGTAGCATCTGTTTTCTTTACATAAACACTTCTAAAGAACCCTTTGCAGGCGTGGCAGTACCCGGTCATGCCTGCGGCATGTGGATACAAAACACCATGATTGTTTCGGCAGCGGCTCAAATGATACCCATATCACATAAAGCGTCATAAATAGTATCCGCAAGTATGCGATGACCTTCAGGTGTCATGTGGCCGTCTAAAACATAGTAATGTTCGTCCTTTAAAACCCCGGACAGATCCAGTATTCTCATGTTCCGGATAAACTCCGGCTGGCTTTCATGGGCAGCCCTTTTTGCAAGTAAAGATGTGATACGGTTCTCCTGCCTGACACCATTCATTTCAAACATGACAATGGGAATGCCATCCAGTATGTCCCTGTTCTGCTTAAGAACGTAAAGGAACATATCTGTTTCATCCATCGGCGGCGGCTGCCCCGTTTTTTTTCTTTTGGCCATAAACTCATTGGTCTTCTTTTTTATTTTCATCCACAAATACTTTCCGAAAAAGTATCTCCTGGGACGGCTGTGCAACCTTACGAGCCGGTGAAAAGTCTGCTTTCTCATTATCTGTGGCCGGTTGCCGTTTCTGTAGTAACGGATATTTTCATCATAATCATCTCCGCAGTACTGAAGTATGATACACCGCAGCCTTGAACGGTCTATCGAGCGGAGCATTATCATCTCGCGCACAGTCCCGAATGAAGGGACCGCGGTGTTAAGAAACTTGAGGTTTGTTCTTTTCTCAAGCAAAGAGGAAAATATTTCATCCTGGTCAACCCCCCAGCCAAAGGCGAAAGAATCCCCAAGGATCACGACCTGGGGGCCATCCAACGCCTCTTCCGATGCCCTTACCCCGAGCGAGTTTATGTGATAGGTATTGCTGAACTCCCTTTCGGTAAAAACAAACCTTCCCGGCTTTAAGGTATAGCCAAAATCCGGGGAATAGCGGCTGCATTCCTTTAAAAACGGCATTACCTTGCGCTCTCCCTGGATATAGAGATATCCGATGCTGTTTTGCAACTTGCGGCTCATCCGCCTCAAGTGGTCAGGATGGCACACCAAAAAACGCATACCAGCCTCCAGTGCCGCCAAAATCAACGCAACAGCCAAAATTACCGTAAAGATACCATGCATTTACAGGTCAAAGCTCCATATTCGTTACAGTCTGAAAAACGGGGTTTTATAAAGCATCCGTCTGCCTGTTTGTTTTCGCAAAAATCTCTTATGATCCTGTTCAAGAACTCTTTGCCCGCCTCGTTTGTGTAGTGATACGGATCATCACTGTGAAACAGCTTGGGATCGGAGTAAGGGCCAGAAGAAAAATCATAGATATTCGGAAATATAGTCCTCATATCTTTCCGCCATTTCAGAAAAACAGGGTAGGCGTCAACATGCCTGAGTGCAGCAAGAACGTCGCTGCTTAGCGGATTTATAAAAACAGCATAGGGTATTTCCCTGTTTTCAAACAACTCTTTTAACTTTCTTACATACTCCATTCTCTGGCGGGACAGCACGAAATCACCGTAATGGTGTTCAACAAGCCCGTTTATTATGTCACGGTACTTTTTTTTCTCCTGCCTTGTTCTTGCTGGTAACGGTTTGCCTTTCGAGCCGGGGTAATCAAACTGCCCGTTCTCGTGCATCCTGAAGATGGGGTCATGGTTTTTCCAGTGTTTCAGTGTCTTTTTGGACATCTTAAGGGTTGAAATGCCAAGGAGATATTCCAGCGGGTTGTAGGCAACGTCATCCCAGTCCTTTATGGTGATAAGAGGGAACTCCCTCTCGTTGAACATGTAAAAATCAAACCCGACCAGCACCAGCTTTTCATTGCGCAGGTATTTTTTCAAAAAGAAATATATCTCCTCGGGAACCATTCCCCGCATCGAGGCGTTGTAAAAACGGTAACATTCAAGATCGTCAGGATTGACATATCCGGTCTTGCTTGAGCCAATAAGAACAGCCTGGTGATCGTAGTTTAAAATTTCCCTGCCCTTTAGTTGACGCTCGTTCCAAAAATATACGCCTGTCCAATTGTTGCCCATGAGGTTGTAAGGATCGATAAAATAGTTGAACGCTGCGACAGATACAAGCAGGACAACAGACAACACGCCTGAAACAAAAAGATATCTTTTGTAATCCAATTTATCCATAACAAACCGCTGGTAAACCGATTTAAATGGCCGGTGCATCCTTTGTTAAAACTGAAAATATAAAAATTCGCTCGCTCTGCTCATCATCAGTATGGAGGTAAGCACGCATGCGACCAATATAGCCGCCCAGCCGATGGAAGGTCTCCATGCCAGCCATGTGGGCGGATCGGGCAGGGTCTTTCTTTTTGCCATTATGTTTATGTAAGGTTTGTAACTGTTCATGATCTGCTGCACATTGGGGGCAAACCACGCGACAAGCAGCGCAACGAGTATGTATATCACCTCATTGCTGCCTTTGAAGTAATGCATGTACCGAAAATCAACCCCCATATGCGAAAGGCTCCCGGCAAGCGCCCCGAACTTGTGCAGATATTTTTCAGGCAGCGCAAAACCGTTTTGCCCGGCCATGGCGGCAAGCATGCGGCCTGCAGCTGAAGCGCTGTCGGCGCGAAAAAAAACCCATGCCACGGTTACCGACAGAAAAGTCAGGGTGCCTGCGCAAAGCCTTCCCGCAAAGCCCGCCCCCCCCTGGAAACCATACCGCTTTTTCAGATTGAGCCATAAATGGTTTACAACCAGAAACATGCCATGAAGTCCGCCCCACAGGACAAAGGTCCATGCCGCACCGTGCCAAAGCCCCCCGAGAAGCATTGTAATCATGATGTTTACATGGCGCCTGGCTTCTCCCTTTCGGTTGCCCCCTAAAGGGATATAAAGATAGTCGCGCAGGAAACGGGAAAGTGATATGTGCCAGCGTCTCCAGAAATCGATGATGTTCAACGACTTGTAAGGAGAGTTGAAATTGAGTGGAATACGTATTCCAAAAAGGTATGCAAGGCCTATGGCCATGTCGGAATAACCTGAAAAATCGTAATAGATCTGGAGAGTATAGGCAAGCGCTCCTTCCCATGCTTCCAGAAACGATGGGCCGTAGTGAAGTCTCACGGCCTCGAATACCGGTGTTGCGTAAGGCGCCATGCCGTCTGCTATTATCACTTTTTTAAAAAGCCCGAAAAAAAAGATGGTAATTCCGACCGCCACCTTTTGCGAATCGAAACGAAATGTTTCCGCCCTGCCGAACTGTGGCAGCATCTCCGAGTGATGGACTATCGGGCCTGCAATCAGTTGCGGAAAAAATGTTACAAAGAGACAGTAATTCAAAAAGCTGTGCTCTTCGCTCCGGCCGCGGTATGTATCAACAAGATATGATATCTGCTGAAACGTGAAAAAGGAGATGGCAAGGGGCAAAACGATGGGCGCAAGCTTCAAGTGCAGACCGGTTATTGCTGACAGGTTGTCGACAAAAAAATTGGCATACTTGAAATAGCCAAGAAGTCCAAGGTTAACGGCTATCCCGAGCGTAAGGATATACCTGGATCCCCGGGCCGTGATTATCCCCCAGTAATAGTTAAACAGTATGGAGCCAACTATTATAGAGAGGTAAACCGGGTTCCACCAGCCGTAAAAAAAAAGGGAGGCGCAGACAAGCCATGCTATTGAGAGCGCATGCCTGCCGCTTCGGCCGATCAGGAAAAAGCCTGCGACCGTAATGGGCAAAAACACCATTATGAAAATGTAGGAATTAAAAAGCATTAAACATAAACCGGATTATCATGGGTACAGGAATAATCAGGCTTTCCTATCAGGGGAGGGCCGGATGTGTATCCTGATTATATCGTCCTTTACCTCAAAAACATGATCAGGGCGCTGCTCTGACACGAAATTTCTCACCTGGGCCATTTCAGGATAATCGTTGTCACCGGTAAAGCACCGTGCGTCATCTATGAGGATCACGTGCCCGTCCACCGGATGATGAAAAATCGCTTTCAGTTCATCTTCCACGGGAGTCTCCTTTTTTCCGCGCGCCGTGACGCCGGCTGAGTAGTGGGCGTCAAACCAGAACAGGCAGGGTCTGTCTATTTCATTTATGAGCCTTGGCAACACCTTTGCACTGTCACCATGATGTATGGATATATGCCCGAATTCTGCAAATTTACTGCAGGCACGATCATACAGTTCGTCACTTAATTCTATGGAATGGATCAGTTTGAAACTATCCTTTACCGCGTCCACCATCTCCCCAAGATAGGTCCCGGTCTCCACAAAAACCTCCAGGCCAAAACGGCGGGCATACTGTTCCACAACCTTCTGTTTTACAACGTGGGGAGGAGGAACGGGCCGGCCATTTTTCAGCCAGTTGCGATACTCTTTTTCCCTTCTTTTCCTGCGGCGTTTTTCAGCCATTGTGCGGAAAAAAGCGTATTTTTCAAGTTTTTCCTTAAATGTTGCCACGGACACGAAATCCCTTTCATTCAATACAGAACTGCTTAAACCAGGGCCCCGCAGACTGTCAGGCCATTATCTTTCTTATCTGTTGGGCATAAAGGCGGCCCATTACCTTGTTTCCAAAATCGGTATAATGCCCCGGAGGAAGGCCTGGCTCCTCACGCTGAAGAACTTTGTCCTGGCGGTACCTGTTGAAGACGACTGTCGGATCAAAAAACGGAACGCCCCTTTTGCCTGCCGCTTCACCAAGGAGCTCAATCAGTTCGGCCCTACTGGCTATTGTATGCCCTGCAGGAGAATATGTCCGGTTTGGCGTAAACCATCTTTGCATATTTTCAACGGCCGCAGAGCAGGCCCTGCTTATGCGCCCCTGCTTCCGGTTATTCACCACAGCGTTTATGTGTGATACAAAAAGCACCTTCTTTGGATGAATCAGGGACAGTATCTCGTCTATATCCTCCTCCACCTCACTTCTGTCCTGCCTCACTACTTTTGTTTCCCTGATTACCTTTTCAGGCGTTTCACTGCAAAACTTCAGACGGGTGTCAACCGCAAGATGGTGCAGGTAATACCCCTGGTAGATATATTTCTTAATGGAACAAATCTCTATCACGAAAATATCGGTCTGCTCGAACTGTTCCCTGAATCTGTCGGAATAGGCGACGGGCTGCTTGTTCAGAATAGCCG